>NZ_JBHXTQ010000113.1:0-20499 GCF_042677305.1 Kitasatospora sp. NPDC127121
TCGACGAACTCCACCACCCCACCGCCGACACCGTCCTGGACCGCATGCGCCGCTTCGACGCCAAGGGCCGCACCAGCTAGAGCATCCCGCCAGCCAGGGCCAGCCAGCCCAGCCGCCGCCCCTACGCGAAACCCAGGACACCCCATGTACCGCACCGCACTGCGCAACGTGCTGGCCCACAAGGGCCGACTCCTCATGACGGCGCTGGCCGTCATGCTCGGCACCGCCTTCGTCGCCGGCACCATGGTCTTCTCCGACACCTTCGGCAAGGCCATGCGGGACAACAACTCCAAGAGCTACTCGGACGTCTCGGTCCAGGTCGTGGACTACTCGGCCGGCTCCCGCGCCAGCGCCAAGCAGAAGAGCGAGAGCGGCAACGCCTCGCTCACCGACGCCACCGTCCAGCAGCTGGCCGCCCTGCCGGGCACCGCCAACGCCCGCGGCGTGGTCAGCGGCTTCACCGGGGTCGCCGACCGGAGCGGCAACCTGATCGGCCAGTTCTGGGCCGCCAAGGGCGCCAACTTCGCCCCGGCCGCGGACGGCAAGGACCCGCGCTACCCGATGGCCGAGGGTCAGGGCCCGAAGAACGGCAAGGAGATCGCCCTCGACCGCAAGACCGCCGACAAGGCCGGCTACAAGATCGGCGACACCGTCCGGATCGCCATCAACGGCCCGGTGGTCGAGGCGAAGCTCACCGGCGTCTTCACCACCGACGACCCGGTGGTGAACAGCGGCGGCACCCTCACCCTGTTCGACCGCGCCACCGCCCAGCAGCTGCTGCTGGAGCCCGGCCACTTCAGCAGCATCGTGCTCACCGCCAAGCCCGGCACCAGCGAGGACGCGCTGCTCGCCCAGGTCCAGCCCAAGGTGCCGTCCGGCCAGCACTTCGACGTCGAGACGGGCGCCAAGCTCAAGGCCGACGAGCAGGCGATGATCACCAAGACCACCGACAGCATGCGCACCATGCTGCTGGTCTTCGCCGGGATATCGCTCTTCGTCGGCATCTTCATCATCGCCAACACCTTCACCATGCTGGTCGCCCAGCGCACCAAGGAACTCGCGCTGCTGCGGGCGATCGGCGCCAGCCGCAAGCAGGTCACCCGCTCGGTGCTGGTCGAGGCCCTGGCGATCGGCACCGTCGCGGCGCTGGCCGGGCTGCTCGCCGGCATCGGGATCGGCGCCGGCATGCAGGCCCTGATGAGCCAGCTGAACGAGAACATGCCGCACGGCACGCTGGTCATCAAGCCGCTCACCATCGCGGTGACCCTGGCCGTCGGCGTCCTGGTGACGGTACTGTCCGCCCTGCTGCCGGCCGTGCGCGCCTCCCGGATCGCCCCGGTGGCGGCGATGAGCAGCGGCGACCAGCCGACCAGCCAGAAGAGCCTGCTGGTCCGCAACGCGATCGGCTCGGCGCTCACCGCCGGCGGCCTCGCGCTGATCGGCTTCGGCGCCTCCACCGGCAACGACAGCGGCCGCCTGCCGGTCGGCCTCGGCGCCCTGCTCGCCCTGATCGGCGTGTTCGTCCTGCTGCCGCTGCTCTCCCGCCCGGTGGTCGCACTGATCGGCCCGCTGCTGCGCGGGCTCGGCGGCACCCCGGGCAAGCTCGCCCAGCAGAACGCGGTCCGCAACCCGCGCCGCACCGCGTCCACCGCCGCCGCGCTCACCATCGGCCTGACCCTGGTCAGCGGCCTCACCGTGATCGGCGCCTCGGTCGGCGGCGCGATCGACAAGGCCGTCACCAGCTCGATGAAGTCCGACTACATGGTCTCGGGCGCCAACCACATGAGCCTGTCCGAGCAGGTGCCCGGTGAGATCGCCAAGGCCCCCGGGGTGGCCGCCTCCTCCGCGGTGACGACCGCCAGGTGGGAGTTCGACGGCACCGGCGTGGCGGTCACCGGCATGGACGCCGGCTCCTTCGACCAGCTCGCCGAGGTCAAGCTGACCAGCGGCGCCACCACCGCCCTCGGCCAGGGCAAGGTCCTGGTGGACCAGGACCTCGCCACGAAGCTCCACGTCACCGCCGGCTCGACGATGGCGGTCTCCTACCCGGACCAGTCCACCGGTCAGCTCACCGTCGGCGGCGTGTACGAGAAGGGCGGCATGCTCGGCTCGGCCCTGCTGGCCAACAGCGAGGTCGCCAAGCACGAGGCGAAGCCCTACATCACCGACGTCCTGGTCAAGGGCAAGGACGGCGCCACCGCCGCGCTCAAGCAGTCCCTCAAGGACGCCACCGGCGCCAACCCGGTGATCGACGTCAAGTCCAAGCAGGACGTCCGCGACGACTTCAGCCAGACCATCACCTTCGCGCTGAACCTGATGTACGGCCTGCTGGCGATGTCCGTGCTGGTCGCGATCCTGGGCGTGATCAACACGCTGGCGATGTCGGTCTTCGAGCGCAAGCGCGAGATCGGGATGCTGCGGGCGATCGGCCTTGACCGCCGGGGCATCAAGCGGATGGTCCGCCTGGAGTCCGTGGTGATCTCGCTGTTCGGCGCCGGCATCGGCCTGCTGCTCGGCTGCTTCATCGCCTGGGCGATCAACGGCACCCTGAAGTCCAGCCTGAGCGGCCTGACCACCGTCCTGCCGTTCGGCCAGCTGGCGCTGTTCCTGGCCCTGGCCGGGGTGGTCGGCCTGGTCGCCGCGATCTGGCCCGCCCGCCGGGCGTCCAAGCTGGACATCCTGGAGAGCATCAAGACCGACTGACCGCCCCTCACGGGCCCGCCCAGCGGGCGGACGACGAGAAAGGGCCCCTGCCGGAGGGTTTCGGCAGGGGCCCTTCTACTTCTGTACTCCGCCCGGTCGCACGGCCGGCTGAGCACCACGGAGGTCGTGGTCCGGCGACACTGCCGGGCGGAGGGCCTCCGACTCATACCCCGGTGCTCCCACACCGGGGTCGCAGTCGCTTACTTGCTGGCGAGTTCCTTCTCGGCGGCCGGCTTGGCGGCCTCCACGGGCTTCGTGGGCGCCGTGACCTCCTGGATCGGCAGGCGCGGCTGCTCCATCTGGGAGAGGCCGACCATCTCGCGCTTCAGGAACATGGCCAGCGTCCAGTCGGTGAAGACCCGGACCTTGCGGTTCATGGTCGGGACCATGGCGCCGTGGTACGCGCGGTGGAACCACCAGGCCAGGCGGCCCTTCAGCTTGACCTTGCCGAAGAGGATCGCGACGCCCTTGTGCAGGCCCAGGCCGGCGACCGCACCGAGGTTCTTGTGCTCGTAGTTCTTCTGCGGGAAGCCCCGCATGCCCGAGATGACGTTGTCACCGAGGACGGCGGCCTGGCGCACGGCGTGCTGCGCGTTCGGCGGGCACCAGGCGCCCTCGCCGGAGGCGAGGTCCGGGACCTGGGCGTTGTCGCCGGCGGACCAGACGTAGTCGAAGCCCTGGACCTGGAGGGTCGGCGCGGTGTCGACGTGGCCGCGCGGGCCCAGCGGCAGGCCGAAGTTGGCCAGCACCGGGTTCGGCTTCACGCCGGCCGTCCACACGATGGTGGAGGCGTCCATCTCCAGGCCGTTCTTCAGCACCACGTGCTGGTCGACGCAGGAGTCCATCGAGGTCTCGATGTAGACCTCGATCTTCCGCTCCTCGAGCTTCTCCTTGGTCCACAGACCGAGGTCCGGGCCCATCTCCGGGAGGATGCGGTTGGCCGCCTCCACCAGGACGAAGCGCATGTCGTCACGGCTGACGGTCTTGTAGATCTTGGCGGCGTCGCGCGCCATGTCCTCGACCTCGGCGATCGTCTCGACACCGGCGAAGCCGCCGCCGATGACGACGAAGGTCAGGGCCTTGCGGCGGACCTCCTCGTCGGCGGTGGACTCGGCCTTGTCGAGCTGGGCCATGACGTGGTTGCGGAGGCTGATGGCCTCCTCCACCGTCTTCATGCCGATGCCGTGCTCCGCCAGACCCGGGATCGGGAAGGTGCGGGAGACCGAGCCGGTCGCGACGACCAGGTACTCGAAGGGCAGCTCGTAGCTGTCGCCGGCCGCGGGCTGGATGGTGGCGACCTTGCGGGCGTGGTCCACACCGGTGACCGCACCGGTGAGCACCTCCGCCTTCTTGAGGGCGCTGCGCAGCGGCGCGACGAGGTTGCGGGGCGCGACGTTGCCGCCGGCCGCCTCGGGGAGGAAGGGCAGGTACGTCATGTACGACCGCGGGTCCACGACCGTGACGGTCGCTTCGCCGTAACGCATCTTCTTGAGGATGCGCATCGCGGCATACAGGCCGACGTAACCACCGCCGACAATGAGGATGCGAGGACGCTCCGTGGTGCTCATATCCGAAAGTATCCAGCACCGTCCGGAGCAGCCTTCGTGAGCCCGGTCACAAGCTTCTGGACACCCCGTGCTACACTGCGCGGCCGCAAATCCGGGCCCAGCGCGTCGGCTCACGGCCTTGGGCGCCCCCTCGTGGGCGCACGCCGGAATACCACCCTGCTGAGCAGCAACGATCCGTACGGCGCCCGGGTTCCCGCTCGTGATTTCGATTTTCAAACCTCAACCGAGGCTTGACCTGCGATCCAGGGGTCGTCACGGCGAGCAGACCTTCGGTCCCACATTTCGGACGTAGCGGGCGAGCGGGTGCGACGAATGACTGGATCGCCATGTGAAGAAATTCACGAACTTTCCCGCACCGGGCCGGGCGCGCCCCGGCCCCGGACCCCCGAAAGGGGTGCCGGGGCCGGTCGGGTAAGGCCCGCAGGAGGTCAGGAGGCCATACTCCAGGCGATGCCGTCCAGGATGTCGTGCTCGCTCACGACCACCTCGGCCGCGCCCGTCCGCTCCATGATCTCCAGCAGCTCCAGCGCGCCGGCCGCGATCACGTCCACCCGGCCCGGGTGCATCGACGGGATGGCCGCGCGCTCGGCGTGGGTGGCACCCAGCAGCTCACGGGCGATCCCGGCGACCCGCTCCCGGCCGATCCGCGAGTGGTGGATCGCCGCCGAGTCGTAGGCCGGCAGGTCCTGGGCGATCGCGGACACCGTGGTGACCGTCCCGGCCAGGCCCACCAGGGTGGCCGCGCCGCGCAGCGGGACGACCTCCTCGGCCTTGTCCAGCTCGGCCCGCACGTGCGCCCGGGCCGTCTCGATCTGCTCCGGCGAGGGCAGCTCGGCGCCGCCGAAGTGCCGCTCGGTGAGCCGGACGCAGCCGATGTCCACCGAGCGCGCCGCCTGCACGTCCGCACCGCCCAGCACGAACTCGGTCGAACCGCCGCCGAGGTCGAACACCAGGTACGGCGCCGGGAACTGGCCGCCGGTCAGCTCCTTGGTGGCGCCCACGAAGGACAGGTGCGCCTCCTCCTCGCCGCTCACCACCTCGGGCTCGACGCCCAGGATCGCGCGCACGCCCTCGACGTACTCGTCGCTGTTCTCGGCGTCCCGCGAGGCGCTGGTGGCGACGAAGCGGGTGCGCTCCGGGCCGACCCCGAACCCGGCGATGACCTCCCGGTACTCACGGCAGGCCGCGAAGGTGCGGGCCAGCGCGTCCGGGTGCAGCCGGCCGGTCTGGTCCACGCCCTGGCCCAGCCGGTTGATGATCATGCGGCGGTCGAGATCGGTGATCTCCCCGGTGGCCGGGTCCAGGTCGGCGACCAGCAGCCGGATCGAGTTGGTGCCGCAGTCGATCGCGGCCACCCGGGTCATGCTCACGCGGACTCCCCGGGGTCGGACTCCTCGGCGGCCCGCTTCTTCGCGGCGCGCTCGGCGGCCTTCTGCTGCTTGGCCTCGATCACGGCCTGGTGGTCCTGCTCCTTGGCCCGGTTGCGGGCGACCCGCCCACCGGCGGCCTCGACCTCGGCCGGGGAGACGCAGGGGCCCTTGGCCCACCAGTCCTCCAGCAGGCCGATCGCCTCGTCGCCGAGCGGGTTGACGCCCTCGCCGGCCGCCAGCGAGTGGCCGACCAGCACGTGCAGGCACTTCACCCGGTCCGGCATGCCACCGGCGCTCGGGAAGCCCTCCAGCACCTCGATGGCGTCGCGCCGGGCGATGTAGTCCTCGTGCGCCTTCTGGTAGGCGGCGGCCAGCTCCGGGTCCTCGGCGAGCCGGGCGGTCTGCTCCTTCATCACGCCGTCCGCCTCCAGGGTGCCGATCAGCGAGGCGGCCTTGGGGCAGGTCAGGTAGTACAGCGTCGGGAACGGCGTGCCGTCCGGCAGTCGGGGGGCCGTCTCCACGACGTCCGGGTTGCCGCAGGGGCAGCGGTGCGCCACGCCGCGCAGGCCGCGCGGCACCCGGCCGAGCTGGGCGGCGATGGCGGCGACGTCGGCGTCGGAGACGGCGGGGTGGTTCTCAGTGGTCATGGGGGGAGGTGTCTCCAGCGGGGGACGGTGGGAGCGGACGGGGGGAGGCGGGGGCGGCGGCGTCGGTGGTGTCGGCGGCGTCGACCGAGTCCCAGATGCTGGCGTACCAGGGCTTGGCGGCCCGCGCCGAGCCGCCGGACGCGCCGTCGGAGGCGGCCGAGCCGGCGGCGGCAGCGGAACCGGTGGCGGACGCCGAGGGCCGGGCGGCGGCCGGACCGGCCGGATCCACCGCGATGTACGGGGTCTCCCCCGGCATCGCGTAGTGCAGCCGGGCGCGGGCCTGCGCCTTGACGTACTCGGGGTCCTGCCAGCGGGCCTTCTCCCGGCGCAGCTGCTCGACCTGCTGACGGGAGCGGTCGGCCTTCGCCTGCTGGGCGGAGATCTCGGCGCGCTGGGAGATGAACTGCCGCGTCGGGTAGGCGAGGATCGCCACCAGCGAGCAGAGCACCAGGACGAGGACGGTCGCCCGGCTCGTGAAGCGAGGCCGGGCCGCCAAGCCCGGGATCCTCCAGCCTGCCATCTCCCGTTCCCCTCCTGGTCGCGACGGTGCCCCGCCGTCCACCCTACGGGGTGAACGGCGGGGCACCGGTCAGGCGTGCTCACCGGTCGGCGGAGCGACCGTGCTCGCCGCTCCGAGGAGCGGCTGAGCTTGCTGCTCCGCGGAGCGGCTGTGCTTGCTATTCCGCGGAACGGCTGTGCTTGCTACTCCGCGGAGCGGAAGCGCGGGAAGGCGCCGCGGCCGGCGTACTCGGCGGCGTCGTCGAGGATCTCCTCGATGCGCAGCAGCTGGTTGTACTTGGCGACGCGCTCGGAGCGGGCCGGGGCGCCGGTCTTGATCTGGCCGCAGTTGGTGGCGACGGCCAGGTCGGCGATGGTGACGTCCTCGGTCTCGCCGGAGCGGTGCGACATCATGCAGCGGTAGCCGTTGCGCTGGGCCAGCTCGACGGCGTCCAGGGTCTCGGTCAGCGAGCCGATCTGGTTCACCTTCACCAGCAGCGCGTTGGCGGTGCCGGTCTCGATGCCCCTGGCCAGGCGGGCCGGGTTGGTGACGAACAGGTCGTCGCCGACCAGCTGGACCTTGTCGCCCAGCTTGACGGTCATGGCCTTCCAGCCGTCCCAGTCCGACTCGTCCAGCGGGTCCTCGATGGAGACCAGCGGGTAGGAGTCGACCAGCTCGGCGTAGTACTCGATGAGCTCGGCGGCGGAGATGGCCTTGCCCTCGAACTGGTAGGCGCCGTCCTCGTAGAACTCGGACGCGGCGACGTCCAGGGCGAGCGCGATGTCGCGGCCGGGCACGTAGCCGGCCTTCTGGATGGCCTCGGTGATGAGGTCCAGGGCCTCGCGGTTGCTGTCCAGGTTCGGCGCGAAGCCGCCCTCGTCGCCGAGGCCGGTGGACAGGCCGCGCTCCTTCAGCACGCCCTTGAGGGTGTGGTAGACCTCGACGCCCCAGCGGACGGCCTCGGAGAAGGACTCCGCGCCGATCGGGGCGATCATGAACTCCTGGATGTCGACGTTGGAGTCCGCGTGCGAACCGCCGTTGAGGATGTTCATCATCGGAACGGGCAGCACGTGCGCGTTCGGGCCGCCCAGGTAGCGGAACAGCGGCAGGTCGCTGGCCTCGGAGGCGGCGTGCGCCACGGCCAGCGAGACGCCCAGGATCGCGTTGGCGCCGAGCGAGGACTTGTCCGGGGTGGCGTCCAGGTCGAGCATGGCCTGGTCGATCAGGCGCTGCTCGGTGGCGTCGTAGCCGACGAGCTCCGGGCCGATCTGCTCGATGACGGCCAGGACGGCCTTCTCCACGCCCTTGCCGAAGTAGCGGTTCTTGTCACCGTCGCGCAGCTCCAGCGCCTCGAAGGCGCCGGTGGAGGCACCCGACGGGACAGCGGCACGACCGGTGCTGCCGTCGTCGAGGCCGACCTCGACCTCGACCGTGGGGTTGCCACGCGAGTCGAGAATCTCACGGGCTACGACGACATCGATGGACGGCACGAGGCATCTCCTTGCGGAAGCAGGGTCCGGCTGACGTTGGGTGCTGCCGGCGGGACGATTGCGGAGTCGTTACGACCAGAGCCTAACCGCCCCGGCCCCCGGGGCCGCGCTGGCCTCGGTCCCGTCTCAGCGTGTGGCCCGGCTACCCACCAGTAGTTCACCTGCTTGCCCGATCGAAGCGGGCGAATACGGGGGAATGCGGGCGAAGGGGGACGGCGCCCGTCCCCCTTCGCCCGCAGGGCGCGGGCCGCTCAGGGCCCGGGCCGCTCAGCCGAGGTGCAGCACCTGGCCGGGCATGATCAGGTTGGGGTTGCCGCCGACGGTGCCGCGGTTGCCGTCGTACACCGACTGCCAGCCGCCGGACACGCCCTGGGCGGCGGCGATCGTCGACAGCGTGTCGCCGGCCCGGACGGTGTAGTCGTGACCGCCCTGCGCGGCGGCGGGCTGCGCGGCCGGGGCGGACTGTGCGGGCTGCACGGCGCGGGGCGCGTACTGCGGCTGGGCGGCGGGCTGGCCCGCGTACTGCTGGTAGACGCTCTGGTGGCTGGTCCAGTACCAGGCGCCGTTGTTCTGGTACCAGTACACCTTCGCGTCGGCGTCCCAGCCGGCCTTGCCGGAGAAGCCCTGGGTCTGCGGCTGCGTCTGCTGCGGGGCCTGCTGGACGGGCTGCTGGGCGGCCGGCTTCGGGGCGGCCTGCTGGACCGGCTGCTGGGCGGGCTTCGGGGTCTGCGCCTGCTGGGTCGGCTTGGCGGCGGGCTGCTTGGCGGGCTTGGCATCCGTGGAGGTGTCCACGGAGGCCGGGGCGCCGCCCTTGCTCAGACCGGCCTTCTGGGAGCAGACGGGCCAGGCGCCCGGGCCCTGCGAGGCCAGCACCTTCTCGGCGACCGAGATCTGCTGTGCCTTGCTGGCCTGGTTGGCCTGCGGGGCGTAGGAGGTGCCGCCGTACGCCTTCCAGGTGCTGGACGTGAACTGCAGGCCGCCGGAGAAGCCGTTGCCGGTGTTGATGCTCCAGTTGCCGCCGCTCTCGCACTGGGCGACGGCGTCCCAGGTGGAGGCCGGGGCGGCGGAGGCGCCGGTGGCGGTGAGGAGCGGCATCGCGAGTCCGACGCCGGCCACACCGGCGACGGCGATGGCCTTCTCGGTCTGGGTGCGACGACGGTGGCGGCCAGTTCCAACGAACAGCATGACGAGGTCCCTCTCCGCACGCCTGCGAGGTGAGCTGTCGGGTTCGGACCGGGAGGTGGCCCGGCCGCCGAAAGCGGAAACGATTCCGCTCGGGCGGCTTCACCCCAAGCCGTTGGGGAACGGCAACAAACCTGGTTCCCCCGCCCCTGCCCAGGGTCTGGTCGGTTTCCCGTGACGCGGCGGGCAGGATTCGGCGTTCCGCGCACGAGGTCCGCAGCTGCGAACTCCAGGGAGAGTAGACAGATCATCAGACCAATAACAAGCTCATATCACCGATATCACACACAAATTACGGCGCGTGGTCAATCGCCTACCAACGGCGGCGGTATGTCCGGATTAATGCGGGTTCAGACCTGGCTCCACGACGAGCTGGAGACGTGCCGTCAGCGTGTCGGAGCGTCGGCCGGCGTGACCGGCGCGTGCGGAGAGCGGTCCTCCGGAGTGAATTCGACCGGGAGTTCCCGCAGGCCACGCATGATCAGGCCGCCCCGCCAGCGCAGGTTCTCCGGGTTTTCCGCGAGCCGCAGGTCCGGCAGCCGGGAAAGCAGCGTGGTCAGTGCGCTCCGCCCCTCCAGGCGGGCCAGCGGAGCGCCGATGCAGTAGTGGATCCCGTGGCCGAAACCCAGGTGCGGATTGTCCGTGCGGGCCAGGTCCAGGGTGTTCTCGTCCGCGAACCTGGCCGGATCGCGATCCGCCGCGGCCAGCACCACCAGCACCGGATCGCCCACCGGGATGTCCACCCCGCCGATCGACAGCGGCCGCGTCGCGAAGCGCCACGTCGCCATCTCCACCGGCCCGTCGTAGCGCAGGAGTTCCTCGATCCCGGTGTCCAGCAGCGCCGTCTCGCCGCGCACCACCGACTCCTGCAGCAGCCTGCGCTGCTCCGGGTTGCGCAGCAGCGCGTACGTGCCGTTGCCGATCAGGTTGACGGTCGTCTCGAACCCCGCGAACAGGAGGATGAACGCCATCGCGGCGGCCTCGTTCTCGTTCAGGTGCTCGCCGTGGTCGCTCGCCCGGATCAGGCCCGAGATCAGGTCCTCGCCCGGATCCGCCCGCTTGCGGTGGATCAGCTCCAGCAGGTACGCCCGCATCCGCTTCACCGCCCGCCCCACGCCGCCGCGTTGGCCGCCGCCGTGCCGGATCATCATCCCGGCCCAGTCCCGGAAGTCGTCCTGGTCCTCGGCCGGGACGCCCAGCAGGTCGCAGATCGCGTAGATGGGGAGCGGGAACGCGAACTCGTGGATCAGGTCCGCCGAACCGCGCTGCGCGAAGCCGTCGATCAGCCGGTCCGTGAGTTGCTGCACCCGCGGCTCGAACTCCGCCACCCGGCGCGGCGTGAACGCCTTCGACACCAGCCGGCGCAGCCGGGTGTGGTCCGGCGGGTCGATGTTCAGCAGATGCGTCATCAAGTCCGCCTGGCGCTCCCCCGGAATTCCCACCCGCCCGGTGCGGTGCGCCTGCTCGCTGTGGTGCGCCGGGTTCTTCGACAGCCTGCTGTCCGCCAGCGCCTGCCGCGCGTCCGCGTAGCGGGTCACCAACCAGGCCTCCACCCCGCTCGGCAGCGTCGTGCGGTGCACCGGGGCGTGCTCGCGCAACCAGGCGTAGGCGGGGTACGGATCGGTGGCGAACTCCCAGGTGAAGAGCTGCGGGGCGGCGGGGTCGGGCTGCACTGGCATGCGTCGACCGTATCCGGTGGGTCGGGGCCGCACCGCCTCCGGCGACCCCGACCGGCGGGGCCGGATCGTCAACACCCGACGGACGGCCCGCCAACGCTCCGTGGACGCCTCGTGGACGGTCCGTGGACAGCTCTTGGACAGCTCTTGGCCGGGCGGCGGGCGTGACCCTGGTCACCTGAGGGGTAATCCCTGTTGCGGAGGGTCAGGACCTGCCTACGATCCTCCGCAGAAATCGTGGGCGCCGGTGCGGTGTCGCCCACAGGGAGGAGCAGACCATGCGGGTCAGCGGGTCAGTCGTCGTCATCGCGGTACTCGACGGCGGATCGGGAGCCGAGCTCGCCCGCCGGTTCGCCGCCGCCGGAGCCGCCGGAGTGCTGATCGCCGACCAGCGGGCCGGCGTCGCCGAGGACCTCGCCACCGAACTCGACCGGCCGGGCTGCCCCGTCGTCGGCGTCGGCGGCGACATCCGCCGCCCCAGCGACATCGCCGCCCTCGTCGACACCGCCGAGAAGCACCTCGGACCCATCGACCTGTTCTGCGTCGCCGGCCCCGACGGCGAGCGGATCGTCTCCCTCGCCGAACTGCCCGCCCGCCTCGACCTCGAACGCCTCGCCGAACTCCTCGCCCTCGTCGGCGAGGCCATCGGCGAAGTCGTCCCCCGGCAGCGGCGGCCGATCGAGAACACCGCCACCGCCGCCTGAGGCCCCGCCCGGGCCCGCTACTCGCCGACCGGCTTGAGGCCCTCGGCCGCGCGCACCGCGTCCCGGTAACCGCGCGCGGCCGAGCGCAGCGCCGCGTCCACGTCCACCCCGGCGTCGTGCGCCCGCTGGGCCACCGCCAGCAGCAGCCGGCCCGCCGACTGCGCCGTCAGCTCCGCCGGCAGCGCGTACGGCTCGTCCGGCACGCCCGCGAAGCCCGCCCGGCGCACCCGAGACACCAGCTTCGCCGCGTACGCCAGCGACGGCAGCCCGGCCGGCACGCCGTCCAGCACCGACTCCCGGTCCGCCTTCTCGGCCGCCTTCAGCTGCTCCCAGTTCGCCTCCACCTCGGCGGCGCCCTCCGCCTCGACGTCCCCGAACACGTGCGGGTGCCGGTACATCAGCTTCTCGACGATGTCACCGGCCACGTCGTCGATCGAGAACGCCTCCTCCTGGTGCTCCTCGGCGATCCGGGAGTGGAAGAACACCTGGAGCAGCACGTCGCCCAACTCCTCGCGCAGCGTCTCCCGGTCCCCCTCCTCGATCGCCTCGACCAGCTCGTACGCCTCCTCGACCAGGTACTTCACCAGGCTCTCGTGCGTCTGCTCGGCGTCCCACGGGCAACCG
Source organism: Kitasatospora sp. NPDC127121 (assembly GCF_042677305.1). Classification (NCBI taxonomy): domain Bacteria; kingdom Bacillati; phylum Actinomycetota; class Actinomycetes; order Kitasatosporales; family Streptomycetaceae; genus Kitasatospora; species Kitasatospora sp. NPDC127121. The sequence goes on from NZ_JBHXTQ010000113.1 coordinate 12,464, forward strand.
CCCGGCGAGCGCAGCCGGTCCATCACCGACACCAGGTCCAGCAGCCGCGCCCCCGGCAGGTCGTACGACCCCGGCAGCACCTCGATCTCCGGCACCTCACCGGCGTGCTCCACCGCCAGCCGCGCCAGCGCGTCCGTCAGCCCCGGATCCCCGTCCGGGCTGCCCAGCCACACCGTCGGCCCCGCCCCGCCCGGCTGCCCGGTCAGCAGCCGCGCCAGCGCCGGCGCCGACCCCGCCGCCACGACCTCGACCTCCACCCCGGCCTGCCGCACCGCCGCCACCTGCGGATGCCCCGCGTCCGCCGCCAGCACCCGTCCTGCCGACCGCAGTGCCTCCCACGCCGGCCACGCCAGCAATCCGGGGGCCACCCGGTGGGTGGTCGTCAGCAGGATCAGCTTCGCGTCCGGAACATTCGTCGTCACACCCCGAACCTACCCGCCGCCCGCCCGGGGCGGGGACGAGGCGGGGACAGGGCGGGGGGCGGGGCGGACGGGGGCTACTTCTTCGACCCCGCCAGGTCGTCGAACATCGCCGACAGGAACTCGCTGCACCAGCCCAGCAGATCCCGCCCGACCAGCGGCTTGCCGCCGATCCGCCCGGTGCTCGGCCGCGGCACCAGCAGCTGCTGGGCGGCCGCCTTGACCTGGCTGCGCGGGTAGAGCCGGTTCAGCCGCAGCTGCTGGGACTCCCGCAGCTCCACCGGCCCGAACCGGACGTTGGCCCCCTGGAGGGTGATGTCCGCGATGCCGCAGCGCCGGGCGTACAGCCGCAGCGCCGCGACCAGCAGCAGGTTCTCCACCGGCTCGGGCAGCTTGCCGTAGCGGTCGACGAGCTCGTCCCGGACCTGCTGGATGTCCGCCTCCGAGTTGACCGCCGCGATCGAGCGGTACGCCTGCAGCCGCAGCCGCTCGCCGGGCGCGTAGTCGTGCGGCACGTGCGCGTCGACCGGCAGCTCGATCTTCACCTCCAGCGGCTCCTCCTCCGGCTCGCCGCCGTTCGCCAGCGACTCGCGGAACTCGGCCACCGCCTCGCCGACCATCCGCATGTAGAGGTCGAAGCCGACGCCCGCGATGTGCCCGGACTGCTCGCCGCCGAGCAGGTTGCCGGCGCCGCGGATCTCCAGGTCCTTCATCGCCACGTACATGCCGGCGCCCATCTCGGTGTGCTGGGCGATGGTGGCCAGGCGCTCGTGCGCGGTCTCGGTGAGCGGCTTCTCCGGCGGGTACAGCATGTACGCGTAGCCGCGCTCGCGGCCCCGGCCGACCCGGCCGCGCAGCTGGTGCAGCTGGGAGAGGCCGAAGGTGTCCCCGCGCTCGACGATCAGGGTGTTGGCGTTGGAGATGTCGATGCCGGACTCCACGATCGTGGTCGACACCAGGACGTCGAACTCCTTCTCCCAGAAGTCGACGACGACCTTCTCCAGCTGGTTCTCCCCCATCTGCCCGTGCGCGGTGGCGATCCGCGCCTCGGGGACGAGGTCCTTGAGCCGGGCGGCCGCCTTGTCGATCGACTCCACCCGGTTGTGGATGTAGAACACCTGGCCCTCGCGCAGGAGTTCGCGACGGATCGCGGCCGAGATCTGCTTCTCGTCGTAGGGGCCGACGAAGGTCAGCACCGGGTGCCGCTCCTCCGGCGGGGTGGTGATGGTGGACATCTCGCGGATGCCGGTGACGGCCATCTCCAGGGTGCGCGGGATCGGCGTCGCGGACATGGTGAGCACGTCGACGTTGGCGCGCAGCTTCTTCAGCTGCTCCTTGTGCTCGACGCCGAAGCGCTGCTCCTCGTCGACGATGACCAGGCCGAGGTCCTTGAACCTGGTCTCGGAGGAGAAGAGCCGGTGGGTGCCGATGACGACGTCCACCGAGCCCTCGAACAGGCCCTCCAGCACGGCCTTGGCCTCGCTGTCGCTCTGGAACCGGGAGAGCGCCTTCACCGACACCGGGAAGTTGGCGTACCGCTCGGCGAAGGTGGAGAAGTGCTGCTGCACCAGCAGCGTGGTCGGCACCAGCACCGCCACCTGCTTGCCGTCCTGCACCGCCTTGAACGCGGCGCGCACCGCGATCTCGGTCTTGCCGTAGCCGACGTCGCCGCAGATCAGCCGGTCCATCGGGACGGACTTCTCCATGTCGGACTTGACCTCGGCGATGGTGGTCAGCTGGTCCGGCGTCTCCGCGTACGGGAAGGCGTCCTCCAGCTCGCGCTGCCAGGGGGTGTCCGGGCCGAAGGTGTGGCCGGGGGCGGCCATCCGGGCCGAGTACAGCTTGATCAGGTCGGCGGCGATCTCCTTGACCGCCTTCTTGGCCCGCTGCTTGGTCTTCGCCCAGTCCGCGCCGCCGAGCCGGTGCAGCGTCGGGGCCTCGCCGCCGACGTACTTGGTGACCTGGTCGAGCTGGTCGGTCGGCACGAACAGCCGGTCGCCGGGGTGGCCGCGCTTGGCCGGGGCGTACTCCAGTACCAGGTACTCGCGGGTGGCGCCCTGGACGGTGCGCTGCACCATCTCGACGTACCGGCCGACGCCGTGCGCCTCGTGGACGACGTAGTCGCCGGCGGCCAGGGCCAGCGGGTCGATCGCGTTGCGGCGCCGGGACGGCATCCGGCGCATGTCCTTGGTGGAGGACTTCTGGCCGGACAGGTCGGTCTCGGTGATGACCGTCAGCTTCAGGGCCTCGTCGACGAAGCCGTGCTCGATCGAGCCGCAGGAGACGTAGACGACGTCCCGGGTGGGCGCCTCGGCGAGGTCGGCGACCAGCCGGGCCGGGATGCCCTCGTTGCCGAGCACCTCGGCGAGCCGGGAGGCGGGCCCGTGGCCCTCCGTCACCATCACGACCCGCCAGTCGGCGGCCAGCCGCTCCTTGGCGTCGGCGATCGCCCGGGCGGTGTCGCCCCGGTAGGCCTCGACGGCGTGCATGCCGAGGGTGAGCGTGTTGGCGTCGCCGTGCCAGTCAGCGGCTCCGCCGCGGGCAAGCACCTCGTCCACGGTGGACTCGCTGGTCGCGAACGGGCTGACCGACCACCAGGGCAGGCCGATCTCGGCGGCGTGCTCGCGCACCTCGGCGAGCGAGCGCAGCGAGGCGGCGGACACGTCGATGGTCTCCAGGTCGATCGGCCGGTCCCCGCCGGCCGCGGCCGCCACCCAGGAGGCGTGCAGGAACTCCTGGCTGGTCGCCACCAGGTCGGCGGCCCGGGTGCGGACCCGCTCGGGGTCGCAGACCACGGCGACCGAGCCGAGCGGCAGCACGTCCATCAGCAGTTCCATGTCGTCCACCAGGACGGGCGCCAGCGACTCCATGCCCTCGACCGCGATGCCCTCGGCGATCTTGTCCAGGATCTCGGCCAGCCCGGGGTGCGCGGCGGCCAGCTCGGCGGCCCGCGCCCGCACCTCGTCGGTGAGCAGCAGCTCACGGCAGGGCGGCGCCCACAGGCCGTGCTGGGCGATCTCCAGCGAGCGCTGGTCGGCGACCTTGAAGTAGCGGATCTCCTCGACGTCGTCGCCCCAGAACTCCACCCGCAGCGGATGCTCCTCGGTCGGCGGGAAGACGTCCAGGATGCCGCCGCGGACGGCGAACTCACCGCGCTTCTCGACCAGTTCGACGCGCGCGTAGGCGGCGGCGGAGAGCCGTCGGGCGACCTCCTCCAGGTCGTGCGACTCGCCGCGCTGGACGGCCACCGGCTCCAGCTCGGCCAGCCCCTTGACCTGCGGCTGGAGCACCGAGCGGACCGGCGCGACGACCACCTGCACCGGGCCGGCCGCCGGGTCGTCCGCCCGCGGGTGCACGATCCGGCGCAGCACGGCCAGCCGGCGCCCGACGGTGTCCGAGCGGGGCGACAGCCGCTCGTGCGGCAGGGTCTCCCAGGCCGGGTACTCGGCGACCGCGTCCGGCGGCAGCAGCGAGCGCAGCGAGGCGGCGAGGTCCTCGGCCTCCCGGCCGGTCGCGGTGACGGCGAGCACCGGACGGCCCCGCTCGCCGGCGGCCTGGCCGGCCAGCGCGCGGGCGAGCGCGGCGATGGCGAACGGCCGGGCGGCGGGCGGTCCGACCAGGTCCAGGTGGCGGCGGCCGCCGGCCGCGGCTCCGGTGGCGGTCGCCGCCTCGATGGCCTCGGCGAGCGCCGAGTCCCGCGCGACGACATCGAGCAGTCCGGTCAGACTCATCAGGGTCTCTTCTTCGTCCCGTGGCTGGTGCTGCCTCCGGGCGGCAGAGGCCTGCCGGGGCAACGCGAACGGCCCGGCACGCCGAGCGGCCGGGGGTATCCAGCCTACGCCGCGGCACGGACGCACACGCGGCGTACGGCCCGGCGGGGCCGGGCGGGAACGAACCACCGTCCGGGGCGACGAACGGCCCCGGACGGAGCCCGCGACCGGACCGCGACCGGACCGCGGACGAACCACTGGACGGAACACCGGACCGGCCGGTGGACGAACCGTCCGGCCCCTGGTCAGATTCGGCTCCGCGATCTGCCACGAACTGGACATACTCCTGTCACTGCCTGTCCATGGAGATCGCGCACCATGGTGAATGTGCCCGCCGCACCCAACCGTGGGGGATGGCTGTGGCGGCACTGTCGCACCCCCGATGGGGGTCGGAGGTGCGAGGCCGGGCGACCCTGGGTGGGGGCGCCCGCCCAAGCGCCGGGAACCGTGGCGCCCTTTCCTGGAGGGCGCCACGGGTCTCGGCCTCACTCGTGGTCGCCGCCCTGCCGGACCGCGTTCCGGCCCGCCGCCGCCACCAGGCGTGCGGCGACTACCGGCGCGACAGGTCGACGCCGTACCGCTCCTCTTCGATTCGCCGCCCCGGCCGGCTACCGGCGCCGGCCGATCGACCGCAACGCGAAGGCCCTGACCGCCCCAGCGGGAGCGGTCAGGGCCCAGGACGCGAAGCTCACCCGGCTGATCGCGGGCGAGCCGCCGGCGCGGCGGTCAGCGACGCCGGTAGCTCACCGTGTTCGGGGTGGCGTAGCCGGCACCGTCGTCCACGATGACGATCTTCGGGATGATCCGGGTCTCGTCCTGCGGCTCCTTCTCGACGCCTTCGCCGTCGCCGTCGGCCTCCCCCGACCGGGGCGGTCCGACCGGCTTCGGCGGCGCCGCGGCCGGCACGACCGGACCGGTCGCCACCGCCCCGGCGGGCGCGCCGGACGCACTGGACGCGCCGGACGCGCCGGAACCGCTCGCGGCCCCGGCGACGGAGGCCCCGCCCACGACCGGCATCCGCAGCCCGGCCGCCGGCTTCTCCCGCGCGGCCGGCGCGGCCGACGCGGCCGACGCGACGGCCTTCCGCAGGTCGGCCACCTCGATCTCGCCGGTGTCCGCCTCCGAGTCCACCGGCGCCGCGTCCACCGGCCCCGCGTCGGCGACCGCGTCCGCGACCCGCCGGGCGTCCGCCGGCCCGGCGACCGCCGCCGCCAGCCGCTCCGGCTCGATGGCGCCGACCGCCGCGCCGGTGAGCGAGGCCAGCGTGGCCTTGATGTGGTCCAGGTGCTTCTGCACGGTCTCCAGACGGCCGTCGAACTCGCCCTGCTCGCGTTCGCTCGCCGCGTTGATCCGCTCGGCCTCCCGGCGGGCCTGCTCGATCAGCTGGTCGGCCTTGGCCTGGGCGTCGGTCTCCAGCTGCTTGATCCGGCCGAGCACGGTCTCCCGGTGCTGCTCGGCCTCCTTGACCCGGCGCTCGGCGGTCGCGGAGACCTGGGCGTCCTCGGCGTCGGCCTTGGTCTGGGCCTGGGCGAAGGTCTCGTCGGCCTTGCGGCGCAGCTCGGCGAGCGTGGCCTCGGCCTGCTCGCCGGCCTCGGCGGCGGCCACCCGCACCTTGGCGGCGTAGGAGGTGGCGGCGTCCCGGTCGCTGCGGCTCTCCCGGTCGGCCTCGGCCCGGATGCCCTCGGCCTCGGCGCGGGTGCGCTCGTCGGTGCGCCGGGCGGCCTGGTCGGCCTCGGAGCGGGTGGTGGCGGCGTACTCCTTGGCGGCGTGGCCGAGGGCCTGGCCGGCCTCGTAGACCTCGTCCCGGAGGTCCTCGGAGAAGCGCTCGGCCTTCTCCCGGACGGCGCGCGCCTCGTTCTGGGCCATCACCGCCAATCCGGCGGCCTGCTCGCTGAGCACCTCGTAGTCGGGCTCCGGAGCGTCCTCGGCGGCCCGGCGGATGTCGGCCAGCCGGGCCTCCATCTGCCGGAGCCCGGAGCCGAGGACGCTCAGCCGCTCCCACGCCTCGTCGCGCTGCGCGGTGAGGGCGGTGAGGGCTCGGTCGACCTGCTCGGGCGCGTAACCGCGCCGGGCAGAGGTGAAGCCGTACTCGGGGACGGCGTCGCTCATGGGCTCTTCCCCTCATGTCGCGGGCTGCGGAGCCCATGATCGGACGGAACGGACGGATCCGGAACCGGTTCGGCGGCCGGGGCCGAAATCGGACGCCTGGCGGACCGGAATACGTCGAGGACTGGACGAATAGACCCATCCTCTTGACCTATTTTGCGCAGATCTGGGCGAAACCCCAACGAGGCACAGCCACGACGGCATGCCGGAGGGGTCGTTCCAAACACCGGAACGACCCCTCCCCACCTGCGAGGATCCTCGACAACCCGCTACAGCAGGCCGTCCCAGAACTGCTCCAGCAGCACGGCCCACCACGTGTCCGCGGTCTGCAGGGCCGCCGGGTCGATCGCGGCGAGCTGCGCCTGAAAGTCGGTCGTCCAGCGACCGGCCTGGTCCGGGGTCAGCCCGTACCGCAGCCGCCACATCCGGCCCAGCAGGGCCATCGCGCGGACGAACTCCGGTACACCTGTGTTGACGAACCGGGGAGGCTGGCCGGTTCCGTCGACGTCCACGGCGACCACGTTCGCGGTGCCGTACTGGACGCAGAGCTGGCGGCCGTAGTCGTTGCCGAGCACCAGGTAGCCGCCGAAGTCCGGGGCCGCGGGCAGACCGCGCTCGGCGGCCAGCTCGGCGAGCGTCGGGATCGGCCGGCCCTCCTGCGCCTGCGCCCAGAAGAACGGGCCGAAGTCGCGCGGCAGCCCCGCCCACACCAGGGACTGCGACACCGGCTCGGGCACGCCCTGGCGGGAGACCGCGCGCTGCTCGTAGCGGAACACGTTCTGACCGAAGGCCGCCCCGAGCTCCTGGGCGAGCTGCTGCGGCGGGAGCGGCGGCAGCGGCTGGACCGTCCCCGGCGCGGGCAGCGGCACCCGGGACGGGCGGACCCGCTGGGCCCCGGAGGCCAGCTGGTGCAGCTCGTCCAGGTGGTCGAGCAGCTCGGCCATGCCGGCCTGCCGGGACGCGTGGTCGCGGCCGTAGGCGGCGGTGTGGGTGAGCCGGACGTTCGGCCAGGACGCGGCGATCATGCGGTTGCAGTAGCCGCCCGGCAGGTCGCACGACTCCAGCTCGGTGTAGAGCTCCAGCACCTGCTCCGGCGGCACGTTCAGCCGCCGCAGGTCCTGGAGGATCTTCCACTCCGGGTGCGGGGTGCCGGGCTCGCTGCGGTGCAGCAGCTTCTGCTCGGAGCCGTCCGGGCCCCGGTAGCTGAGCGCGGCGAAGTAGCCGGGGCCGACCGTCGGCACCCCCGGCGGGACGGCAGCGCCCTGCGGCACGCCGGGCACCGGCGCCGGCGGGACGGCCGGGGCCGCGCCGCCCGCGTTCGGGTAGCCGTACCCGGGCGCGGGCGCGGCGGGGGCCGCCGGACCGCCGGGCGGCGGCGGGACGGCAGGGCCGCCGGACGGCGGGGTGCCCGGGTCGGCCGGCACGGCGCCCAGCAGCGCCGGGTCGATCGCGCCGGCCAGCTGGGTCGCCTCGTACGCCACGCCGGCGGCGGGCGCGGCCGGCGGAACCGGGGCGGGCGCCGGGGCGACGGCCCCGCGCAGGCCCGCCGGAGGCGGAGGCGGCGGGGTCGAACCGGCCGCGCGGCCGGTTCGGCCGGCGGCGGGCGCACCGGCCCCGGGGGTGTGCCGCAGCCCGGCGGGCGGGGGCGGCGGCGGGGCGGCGGCCGGACTGCGGCCGAGCGCGACGCCGTGCGCGGCGCCCGGACCGGACGCGCCACCGCGCAGCGCGGCCGGAGGAGGAG
>NZ_JBHXTQ010000114.1:0-20294 GCF_042677305.1 Kitasatospora sp. NPDC127121
AGGGGAACGCGTACGGCGGCCGACACCCGGTGCAGTGTGCCGTCCGTGACGACTACCGCACCTTGACGTACTCCCCTTCCGCCGCGGCCCGGCGCGGCGCCTCCGCCGGTTCCGCCACGGCCGTCGGCCGTCGGCCAGGCGGCGATCGGGTTGCCCAGCCCCCCGTCCGGGACCCTCTGCGTTGCTCATGCGGCGCTCGGCCACCAGCGCCGGCAGCGCGCGTTCAGCCCGGTCCCAGCCGGACAGCTGCCGGGGCCCGACCCGCCGGCGCCCTTCGGCGGATGGCCCTCGGCGGATGCCGGAGCACAGCCTCCCGGTGCGGCGCCCACGGTGTGCCGTACGCCATGGCGTATCCCCACCCGATCAGGTGATCATGTTGTGACGTCATGTCATATTCGACTACCGAGAGGCTGTTCACGATGCTGGTCGACTGGCCCACCGAGACCTTCGCATTGCGCCTGCACCGCATTCCCGGCCTGGTGGCGGGTGCCCCGGCGGGGAGCCCCGAGGGCACCCCCGTGGTGCTCGGGCCGGAGACCGGTGGTGACGGCGAGCAGTGGGTGGCCGAGCGGTTCCGGGTGATCAACCACCGGATCCGGCACGTCGCCACCGGCCTCTACCTGACCGCCGAGGAGTCGAGCCGGGGTGCCACGGTCACCCTGCGGCCCAAGTTCCCTGACACCGGCAGCGATTCCTCGTACTGGCGGCAGGCGTGGCGGGCCTTCGTCCAGCGCGACACCGGTCGGCTGATGGCCCTCCACGACTCCTCCAACTGCCTCCTCGGTCTGGCCGACCCGGCTGCCGAGCGGCCGGGCGGACGGCTGGTCCTGGAGAAGGGCGCCGGGGCCGAGGACCGCTCCTGCACCGCCTGGGCGCCCGCGCCCGTCCCGCCGCCCAAGCCCGCACCCGCTCCGGCGCCGAAGGCCACCGACCTCCCGGTGGGAACGGGACGGGTCCGGGTGTCGGCCCGCCGCTTCGAGAAGCACGTGCGAACCATCGAGCAGATCTTCGACGAGACCAGCTTCCGGGAGGTCCCCGGCGAGCTCCTCGCCCCGGGCACCCGCATCGAGGCCTTCGACTTCGACCAGTACTCCCAGGGCGACTGGTACAAGGAGGGGCGGGAGGGAAGCCTCGTGACCTTCACGGACAGCTACGACACCGCGGGCGCCGTGCGCAGGGCCTTCCACCGGCTGCCGGGGGAACCCGCCCGCTACGTGGACTCCGGGGAGGTCGACGTCCACTACGTCCCGCCGAAGCTCGTCGCCCGCACCAACTTCCCCGCCGCGCTCTACGCCGACGTCAGCGGTGCCCTCGTCAGGACGCCGCACCGGCTGGCCAACGGGCACGGCTTCTACAACCAGCCCGAGCGCCGCGAGGGCCTCTACTTCCCCAAGCACGACGGCGCCGGCACCGTCGTGCAGTGGAACAAGACCTGGATCGCGGACAACGACACCACGTCCAAGGTCTTCCTCTGCTTCGACGGCCGCTACTTCATCGACCAGAGGGACATCACCTGGGCCGAGGGCGGAAAGAGCTGACCCGCTCGCCCGACCCGTACGGCGACCATCCGCTCGACGCACCGCGCATCCCGGCCGACGTCGATCCGACCCGTAGGCCGGACACCTCGCACCCGACGTCAAGCAGCTCGCAGCCAGGCTGAACGAGGATGCGAAGAGGGCCCAGCCGCTGGTTGCGGCTGGGCCCTCTTGCGGCCTGAAGCACCTGTTCCCGGGCGGAAGGTGAGCCAGAGCCCCAGCCATTGCGAAGAAACCAGCTCCGACGTCACCCCATCGAGTTCAGTAGCCGCGGCAGGCCGTTCAGCGGAGGATGCGACCGCTTCGCCTCAGGTGGCCGGCGAGCCCGGCGGCCACCGCGGTGGCCGGCAACGCGGCCGCCAGGCACGCGACGGCAGCCGCCTCGCCCCACGCCACCGTGTAGGCTTGGGCGAGCAGCGGCGGGGAGGCCAGGGCCATCGCCGCCAGCTCGCGGCCGCCCCGCGATCCGCTGGACCAGGTCAGCGCGACACCGGTCGCGGCCAGGACGACCAGCGGCCAGCACCCGTAGTCGGTGCTGACCCACGGCACCCCGTGCGAGGCGATGGCCGCCCGTGGCACGACCACGAGCGCGACCACGGCACCGGCCGCGCCCGCCCGCCCCGCCGCGACGCCCTCCGCCCGCCGGTCCTGCGGGCAGGCGAGCAGCACGGCCGCCGCCAGGACCATCGCGGCCGGGGTGACCACCGGATCACCGAACGCCCGCCCGCTGACCACCGCGGCCGCCGCGAAGGAGAGCAGCCCGGCCACCGTGCAGGGCACCCCCACGCGCCACCGGCCGGCCAGCGCCGCCACCGACCCCGCGACCACGACCAGCGACGACACGAGCAGTGCGCCCCACGCCCCCGACAGGTCGGTTCCGAGTCGCACCCCCAGCGGGGCGGGCGAGGAGACGACGCCGGCGTACCAGCTGAGCAGGTGCAGGCCGCAGGCGGCGGCCGCGGCGGCCAGCGCGAAGGGGTACGCCAGCGCGAGGACCTTCGCGACGGGAGCGGCCGTGCCCAGCCCCATCCGCATCCTCGTCGCGTGCGCCGCCAGACCCGCGCCCTCCCGCAGCCGCGAGCCCAGCGGCTCACCCGCGGTCATCTCGCGGAAGGTCGCGACGATCTCCCCGCCGTGGGCCCGGCGGTAGGCGGCGGGATAGAGCCGCAGGACGCGCTCGATCATGCGGAGGCCGCCGGCGGCTTCGCGACGGACAGGCGGCGAGTGGCCTCCTTCGCCGCCGCGGCCAGGCGCTCGGCCTCCACCGCGAGCCGCTCCCGCCCCGCCGGGGACAGGGTGAAGATCCGCCGGGCCCGGCCGTCGACGATCTCCTCGCGGTCGATGTCGATCAGACCATCGGCCAGCAGCCGGTCCAGGGCCCCGTACAGCGCACCCGTACGCAGCGCGACCCGGCCACCGGTCATCACCTTGACCTCCTGCGCGATGGCGTATCCGTGCCGGGGCGCGTCCGCGAGGGCGGTCAACACCATCAGGGTGGGCTCTTGCATCACACGTTCACTCACCTCACGAAGATAGTCACTCCGCCGGACCATCTCAACGCGGCCGGCCAGGCCCGAGACGAGGCGCGTGGCCGTGCAGGCCCGGGGCGAGGCGCGCAAGACGGAGCCACCGGTCGTGGTCACGCGGGCCCTCGGTGAGAAGGATGCATTCGACGGGCGGCCACGTGGGCTGCGCTCGTGGCCGCCAGTCGACGTCCCTGTCGTGATCGAGCCGGGAGGAAGCACCAATGGACGAGAACGTGGTGTGGCTCCGCCCGGACCACCGCAGCTGCTGCCCGCCGAGCGCGCAGCAGCCGCGGAACCGTTCCGCCGCGGCCCCGGTCAGCGCAGCGACCAGCTCACGACGCTCCGCCCCTGTTGGCCGAAGCTGGGCAGGAAGGAGCCCGCATCATGGGCCGCTCGGCGCCATCCGGCTGATCCGTCACCTCTTGTGACGCAGGTCGACCGGTCAGTACTCCAGTGCGACTTCGCGATCTACGTGCCTGCGGGGATGGAGAGTCGCCGCCGGTAGTGGCTGCGACGTGCCGAAGCTTGGTGGCTTCTGCGCCAGTTCGATCAGTGCAGGAGTGCACGCAGGGACATGACGGGGCTGAACAGCGCGCCAATCAAGCGGCGGATTTCCGGGATGGTCAGGTCGACCAACTCTCGGCTTCGGGCCGGGCGGTTCGGATCCGCAGGTCTGGTCGGCCGCGCGTCCTGAACAGCGATGGCCAGGAACGCGAGGGCGAGCATGGCCAGGGTGACGTGCCGGTGCCAGGCGGTCCAGTTCCGGACTTGGTAGTGGTCCAGGCCGACCTGGCCCTTGGCCGCCTGGAAGCATTCTTCGATGCACCAGCGGGTGCCGGCGACTCGTACGAGTTCGGACAGCGGGACGATCTGGGGTGACCAGCACAGGTAGAAGGCGAGTTCGCTGGTGGTGGGGTTGCGGCGGATCAGCAGGTGACGGTGGTCGCCGGTACCGATGTGCACCCAGGCCCAGTCGTAGTAGCGGGGACCCTTGGCCCCGGGACCGGCGCTTTGCCGGTGCCAGGCTGAGGCAGGCAGGCGATCAGCAGCCTCGTCCGCGCGGATCGCGGTGCGGCCCTGGTTGATCCGCACCTTGGTCGCGCAGGAGACCGCCAGCACGTAGCCGACTTCGCGGGCCTCCAGTCCGGCCCGCAGGCCGGGGTCCTGGCCGTAGGCCTCGTCGCCGGTCACCCACGACGTGCTCACTCCGGCGTCCAGCGCCGCCACGATCATCTGCAGGGCGAGCCGGGGCTTGGTCGCGAAGACGATGTCGTCGGGCACTCCGGCCTTGCGGCGTCGTTCGGCGTCCTGGCACCAGGTGTGCTCGGGCAGGTAGAGCCGACGGTCGATCAACGCTCGTCCCCTACCGGAGGCGTAGGCGAGGAAGACGCCGACCTGGCTGTTCTCGATGCGTCCGGCGGTTCCGGTGTACTGCCGCTGGACGCCCGCCGAACCGCGGCCCTTCTTCAGGAAGCCGATCTCGTCCACGACCAAAACCCCGTCACCGGTACCGAGGTGGTCCAGGACGTAGCGGCGGACCTCGTCGCGCACCTCGGCCACATCCCAGCGGGCAGTCCGCAGCAGCCGCTGCATCGGTCCGGGACGGGCGTGGCCTGCGTGCTCCGCGAGCTGCCAGCAGTTCTTGCGCTCCGTGCCGGACAGCAACCCGAGCAGATAGGCGCGGGCGGTGGCGCGAGGTTCCACCCGCCCGAACACGCCCGCGATCCGAGCCACGGCCTGGTCGAACAAGGCCCGCCATCGAGCAGGGTCTACGCTACGGCTCGCGGCCACCGCACGATCTTCAAGAGTCGACACAACCCTTGACCATCTCGCGGTGGCCGTACGAGTCAGGCGTCGTAGTACTCGCCGTCGTCGCCCTGAACCCGCGCGTTCAGCACCTTCGCCACCCGGCACATCGTCGCGATCACCGCATCGCTCGGGTTCTTGGACACGATCCGGCCGGCGGTCCGCCACATCGGGGCCATCGCGAGGCCGAGATCGTCAGCGACCACGGCCTCTCATGCCGCCGCGTTGATGTCCTGCTCCTCTTCATCCCACCAGTTCTCGCGCCGAGTGATGTGCACGTCGTAGCCCATGGTCAGCCAGGGTGGAGCGGGAGTGTTTTCACCGGGGTGAAGTAGGGTCTGGCCCAGCTTGTGTGACCGGTGACACTGGGTGACGGATCCTGGGCGGTGGCGGGGCCTGGAGGTCGTCCAGACTGGTCGGCCGAGTCACCTGGCTGGCTGACATTCGGCGGCTGTGTCGCAATCATGGTCGTGGCTCGGCGAGTTGCTGTTCCCGTCGCTGCCCCAGGTGGAGGTCTTCGGTGTCGAAGCATGCGGTGCGGTGGTGCGGATCGCCGCCCGCGTGGCTGCTCCGGGTGCGTCATATCCGGACTGCGGGACGTGGTCGGAGCGGGTCCACGGCTCCTACCTGCGCTATCCGTCGGATCTGCCCAGCTGCGGGCGGCCCGTGACGGTTGCCCTGCGGGTGCACCGCTTCGCCTGCCAGGTCCTGGTGTGCCAGGGCCGACGTTCTCGGCAGAGACGAATCCGAGACAAGTGACATGTCACACCCTATTGATAGCCCCGCCGATCTTGTGAGACGGTGCGTCACACGCTTCGGATACCTCCCACGTCCCCACGTCCGTGGCGCTCCGTTCGCGTTTCCCCCACAAAGGAATAGACGATGCGTCCGCTCTCACGCATGTCCAGGCTGCTGGCCGCATCTGCCGCGGCAGGCACCGTCCTGCTCGGCATATCCGCCGGACCGAGCCAGGCCGCCCCCACCCCGGTCACCCCCGCACCGGTCGCTGCCAGCCCGCATCAGCCTTCCGGCAGCTCGTCGGAGGTTCCCGGCAGTCCGTTCGCCGATCCCGAGAGCCCGGGCGCTCCGCAGTCCCGCCCGCTCACGGCCGCGCAGCTGCCGCTGGTCAACCCGCTGTCCGGCACGGCGCCGGCGGAGACCGGCCCGGACAAGGGCCTGGCCAAGGCCGCACCCCGCGCGCTCGCGGCGGAGCCGGTCACCGCCCAGTCGTGCACCCCTGCCGACTTCGCCGGCAGGACCGGGGCCGCCCTGGTGTCCTACGTCAAGGCCTCGACCCCCCAGTGCATCGGCTCGCTGTTCCAGCTCGGCGGCAGCCCGTACGCCTCGGCCCTGTTCCGCCAGAGCCAGATGGCGACGATGGCCGACGCCTTCCAGAGCGCCGCCGCCTCCTACCCGGGCGACAACTCCGCCGCCACCTGGCAGGTCGTCCTGTACCTGCGCGCGGGTTACTACGTGCAGGACAAGGACCTCGCGCACGTCGGCCCCTACGACGCGACGCTGACCGCCGCCGTGACGCGCGGCATCGACGCCTTCCTGGCCGGCCCGCACGCCGCGGACGTCACCGACGCGAACGGCCAGGTCGCCAACGACGTCATCATCCTCACCGACAGCGCCGGGCAGCAGGGCCGCTACCTGACCACCTACCGGCAGGTGCTGAACGGCTACACCAGCGCGTACGACAGCTCGAAGAACCTGCTCACGTACGTCAACAGCGCCCTCTCCGCGCTGGACCGGGGGCACGAGAGCAAGTCCTTCGTCGACGCGGTGACCGCGGACCCGGGCATCGTCGACACCCTCGACGCGTTCACCCGCACCCACCACGACCTGCTCGGAACCTACCCCGGCTTCCTGGTCTCCAACGCCGGCATCGAGCTGACCCGGTTCGTCAAGTACCCGGCGTTCCAGTCCAGGATCCGCCCGCTGGCCAAGGCCCTGCTCGACAGTTCGTCGATGACCGGCCCCACCGCCCCGCTGTGGGTCGGCACGGCCAACACGGCCGCCTTCTTCGACAAGGACCAGTGCTCCTACTACGGCGTCTGCGACCTGAAGCAGCGGCTGACCAAGGCCGTGCTGCCGATCAGGCAGACCTGCAACGCCACCCTCACCGTCCTGGCCCAGGACCTCACCGCGGCCGAACTCGCCGCCGTCTGCGCCGACCTCAAGGGCGAGGACGCGTACTTCCACGGCCTCGTCCGCGACAACGGCCCCATCCCCGGCCAGTACGAGTCGTCCGTGCAGCTCGTGGTCTTCGCGAGCCAGGCCGACTACCAGACCTACGCCGGCGCGATGTACGAGGCGAACACCAACAACGGCGGGGTCACCCTGACCGGGACCCCGAGCGACCCGGCCAACCAGCCGGTCTCCCTCATGTACCGGCACCCGAACGAGAACGGCTTCACCGCCCGGATCTGGAACCTCAACCACGAGTACGCCCACGTCCTGGACGCCCGCTACGACATGAAGGGCGACTTCTACCAGCAGACCAGCGTGCCCGACCTGTGGTGGATCGAGGGCGTCGCCGAGTACGTCTCCTACACCTACCGCGGCGTCACCGACCTCAACGCGGTCTCCCTGGCCCCCAAGCACACCTACGCGCTCAGCACCCTGCTCCAGAGCACGTACCTGAACAGCGACGTCGTCCGCACCTACCACTGGGGCTACCTGGCCGCCCGCTACATGATCGAGCGCTCCCCGGGCGTCGTCCAGACCATGCTCGGCCTCTTCCGCACCGGCGACTACGCCCGCGCCTACGCGTACTACAACGGCATCGGCACCGGCTACGATGCCGACTTCACCAGGTGGGTCGACACCTGCGCCACCGACACCTGCCTCACCGCGGGCACCCCGAAGGCGGCCTTCGACGCCACGGTGCGGGACCTGAACGTCCAGCTGACCGACCGCTCCACCGAGACCGCCGGCAAGGGCAGCATCACCGGCTGGGCCTGGAACTTCGGCGACGGCACCACCGGTACCGCGGCCTCCCCGTCGAAGTCCTACCGCGCTGCCGGCACCTACACCGTCACCCTCACCGTCACCGACAGCAACGGCAAGACGGCCACCACGACCCGGACCGTCACCGTCACCACCCCGGCCGCACCGGCGGCCTGCACCGACCCCGACGCCCGGAAGCTGGACTACAACTGCTTCCGCACCGGCCGTGCCGCCGACGCCGGAAGCTCGGACCAGATGTACATCTACATGCCGGCCGGCACCACCACGCTGACCGTCTCCACCACCGGCGGCACCGGGACCGCCTACCTCTACTACAGCCCGGACCGCTGGGCCTCCAACACGGACTACGCCGCCTCCTCCACGAACAGCGGCACCACCCAGACCGTGACCGTCACCAACACCACGGCCGGCTACCGCTACATCACCCTCTACGGCAAGACCGCCTTCAGCGGCGTCACCGTCACCACCCAGTACTGACCGGCGCGTGAGCCCGGATGCCTTGGCGCACGCATCCCCGGGGATGCGTGCGCCAGGGCATCCATGTGGGCCTCTGCGGCGGACGAGGTCCATGCAGGCCGCCGCGGCGGCCGAGCCCAGGATGCTGACAACTCCCGCGCTCGGCGTTCACATTGATGAAGCGTCAGCACGTCACCGGAACTTCCACCACCGGCCGAGTGCCCAATGGGCCGCTTCCCTGCACCGAGAAGGTCGCACGCACCATCGAACCGCACGGGGCGGTGGCGGTGAAGCCGTCCACCTGTACCGCGGTGGAATGGAACGCGGTGCTCCCGTTCACGGAGCCCAGCGAGTTGCCGCCGACCACCTCGGCCGACAGATTGGTGTACAGGGTCTGCCACGACACCGGCCCGTCGGGCGGGCCGGCAAGGCTGATCTTCCCGTAGATCACGATGCTGCTGCCGGTGACGTCTGCGCAGGCGTAGGTCGCCAACCCGGCCTGGAGACTGTACTTGCAAGTCGTGACCGTGGCGGTGTCAGCGCCGGTCGCGGCGGCGAAGGCCGGCACGGGCGCCGTGAGCAGGGCGGCGGCACCGGCGGCGCCCACCGCGATGCGGGTGATGCGGTTCATGGTCTTCTCCTTCAGACAATGTGAGAAACCGTTCGGAGACAGGCACCGTGAGCCATGTGACATTTCACGTGTGCCATGACCCAAACTTTGCCATGCGATTCCAAGGCTCCGGCCCATTCCTACCTTCGAAGTGCCAGCCCGTCTGAAAGTGCATCCTGGGTGACGTAAATCCGCCCGGCTGGGCCAATGCGGCTACCACCTCGGGCGAACCCGCGTCGAACGCCGGGTGAACCACCTCCCCGCCGTCCGGCTCGCGGCCTCCGCCGTCGGCCAGGCCGCCAGGCTCGACGCCTCCCGGTCGGGCAGCCGGTCCACCGGCCGGCGGGCGCGTCGCGTACTCGTCGACGCCCACCACCCGAGGGGCCGGCGGCACCGGGTCGGGAAGCTCCTCGACCAGACGCAACACCGTGCTCCGGCTCACCGACACCCCGAACACGGCGGCCAGCCGGGCACCGGCCCGCCCGGCAAGCCGCCAGGCCGACCGAGGCGAGTGTGGCCCGCAACTGCTCGGTCCACCGGCCGTGGCGTCGTGTCAGCCCTTCGATCTGCCCGGCGAACGTCCGCCGCCCGAACGACGGGTTGCCGCATACGAAGTGCCTCACCCGCAAGCTCAACCGGACCCGTCTGCCCCCGACCGGACCGTCGACAGGAAACCGCAGGTAGGAGCTGTGCACCCGGGCCGACCAGTCCCCGCACCCCGGGCAGCTGTGCCCCACCGCCGAGCACTCGACCTGCACGTTCACCGACTCGACGTCCACGTCGACCGACAGCACCCTGACGCCCGCGACCGACGGAAACAGCAACCCCTCCAACCGGGGCACCAGATCATCCACGGTCCCGCACTGTCAGCCACCACAACCCGGCCGCTGACGAATTCCGGGCAACTTCCCAACGCCTACCGCACCGGCACGTCGCCACTCACCGTGCGCAGACCACGGAAGTTGAGCCAGAACCCCGTCCGACCCGATGAAACCAGCGGGAGGCCGACATGATCGCGAAGTCACACTGGAGTATTAGCCGGCCAACGGGACTGGCACCTGGGCCTCGACCGACTCGTCGGACTGGGGCGGGCGTGAAAGTACCCAGTGCAACGATAATCCGCCGCACCTCGACCAGGACATCGACAACTTCCCCCGGCTGCGCCTTGCGCAGGGCAAGCCAGGTGAGAAACGAGATGAGAAGCACCAAAAGCAAGATGGTGACCATCCAGGTGATGCTCAACCAAGCGCCGTAGGCGATGGTGTTATCGATCATCAAGACCTCCAGGGACGACGAGACCCCCGCACCAAAGGTGGTACGGGGGCGTACGAGAACGCGGTGGGCTGGCTAGAAACGAAAAGACCCCTCTGCCCTATGGGCGGGGGTCTGAAATCCGGGTTGACCTACAGGCATTGGGGATGGAACCGGGGGGCCTTCGGCAGAGCGGTTCGCTGCATCCTGGCCAGAGGGAGCAAGGGCTCAACCCCGTCCGGGATGCCTCTCTATGCGTTTTCACTGCTGACAGATGGCCAGAGCTCATCGCGACTAGGCATGCAGGATTTCGATGGTTCCATCAACTGCACGTATCACTAACTCTCAAAATTCACTGCTGCCACGACGCTAAGAGCAGACCATCGCACTCAGGCGCGAAGGACCGCGCAGTTGTCAATCACCCGCCACAAGCGCCTCTGCATTCGGTTGCATCAGCCCGCCATGGCACTAGTTTGACGCTACGTCAAATCTACCGGACTGAACCAAGTTCCGTGCCAGCCACATTGTGTGGAGTGACATGCGCCAGGCGCCACCTGCCCCGGATGTCAGTAGGCCCAAGTCGAGCCAGTGCCCCGGTACTCCTCGACCGGGATCGGGTGGACGTTCGGGCGCATGCGGTCGGTGTAGAGGAGGCCGTCGAGGTGGTCGATCTCGTGGGCGATGAGGCGGGCGAGGCCGAACTCGTAGGTGGCGGTGGTGACGGTGCCGTCGAGGGTGGTGGCGGTGACGTCCATGCGGAGTGGGCGGGGGACCATGCCGCGGACGTCGAAGAAGCTGAGGCAGCCCTCGTACTGTTCATCGGTCTCGTCGGAGACGGCGGTGACCTTGGGGTTGAACAGGATGATCGGGTCGGCGCCGGCGGTCGGGGGCAGGACGAGGGCGGCGGCGCGGGGAATGCCGATCTGCGGGGCGGCGAGGCCCATGCCCTTGGCGAAGGAGTGGACGCGGCCGATCCGGTCTACAGCGGTGAACAGCTCGTCGATCACGGCCTGGGCGGCAGCGCGTTCGACTGGGAGGTCGAAGGGCTCGGCCGGGCGGTTGAGGATGGGGGTGCCCTGCTGGATGACGCCAAGGGACTGCATCTGCTGGCTGGGCCGCACCTCGATCACCTTGTCTCCTTGGTCTGTTGCTGGTTGTTGGGGGCGGCGCGGAAGCGCCATTCGAGGCGGAAGCGGGCGTGCAGCGGAGGGTCGTCGGTGGCCCAGGCGAAGTGCCGACGCTCGCCCTCGTCGCGGCGGCTGACGGCGGTGCGCAGGGGCACGGCTTCGGCGGTCATGGAGGTCTCGGTGCCCCACACCACCGGGTCGAGGGCGGCGGGGAAGTCAAGGCGTACGGCGAGATGTTCGGTGGGCAGCCGGACAGCGCGCTGGAACCAGTGGCCCCACTTGTCGGCGCCGACGCTGTAGGCGTACTCGATCCAGGTCGCGTCGCCCGGGTAGAGCGGGAAGCGGCCGTGCTCGTTGTCGAACAGGAGCCAGACCTCCTTGAAGGCGTCGCGGTCGTGCTTGGCCTGCCACCGCATGTCCTCGCCCCGGCACGAGGTGGTGAGCGCGAGTTCGTCCCAGGTCAGTGGGTGTTCACGGTAGTGGGCGTTGGAGCGCTCGGGTTCGCCGGGGTAGCGGTCGACGGCGATGCGGATGAGGTAGCGGGTGATGGGCTCGGTGCCGGTGTTGCGTAGCCGTCGGCGCATGGTCAACCGGTAGGTGGAGCCGTCGAATTGGAGCGCGGCTTCATCGTGCTCGACCACGAGCGCGGAGCCGGATGCGTAGGGCTGCTCGGGCCGGCGGGGTGGCGGCGGCGTGGTCGAGGTGCGGCTTCGGGAGCGGGCGGCGTCGTAGTCGAGCCAGCGTCGCCAGATGGCCTTCCCGGCGTTGAGGGTCTCGTCGGCGAGGCGGGCGAACTCCTCGGTGGGCTTGTGGCGGCCGGACTCCATGTGGCTGACGTACGAGGGGTCGAAGCCCATCTTTCCGGCCAGCGCGCGCTTGGAGAGGCCGCGCACCTCGCGCCAGTGGGCGACTTCGGCGGCGAACGCCTCCATGGCTTGGTCGACCGCGTCGTGGTCGGCCTGCGTCTCCATCCGCTCCGCCCCCAGTGAGTGATGAATGAACCGTGAGTGACCTTAGCTCACCATCCCGTCACGGTCCTGCCTTCGGCTCTCATGACCCCATCGGGCACGAAATTCAAGCGCCCGGTCAGCGCCAGCCCCCATTTCCCCGTCTGTCGTGAGGAGTTAGCCGTGCACGAGTCCCCGTCCCGTCACCGAGGCCAGCACCGCGATCCGGTCGGCGCTTTCCTCGGTGCCCTGTGGGCGGTCGGCAACGCCGTGGTGATCGCTCTGCTCGGCGTCATCGTGCACGACGACCTCGACTCGGCCCGAATCGGTGCTCACCCGGCCGCCGGCTCGGCGCCGGACGGCGGCACCTCCGCGTAGCGCCTTCCACCCATCGCCCATCACGGGCTGGACTCCGAACTGGAGCGCACAGCATGGAAACCAGGAACGTGATCGTCCCCGTCCACGACGGCCCCATCGACCTGACCCGCCCGCACTTCGTGGGCATCGGCGGCGCCGGCATGTCGGCCGTCGCCGGCCTGCTGCTGGAAGGCGGCAGCCGGGTCTCCGGCTCCGACACCAGCGACACCACCGCCCTGCGTGAGCTGGAGGACGCCGGTGCCGCCGTCGCCATCGGCCACACCGCCAGCAACCTGCCCGCCGACGCCACCGTTCTCGTGTGGTCCAGCGCGGTGACCCCGAGCAATCCCGAAGTCGCCGCCCGCCGCACCGGCATCCCGGTGGTTCACCGCTCGGACGTGCTCGCGCACCTGATCGCCACCGCCGAGCAGTCGGTCGCCGTGGCGGGCACCCACGGCAAGACCATGACCACCGGCATCCTCAGCGCCGCGCTGGCCCACCTCGACCCGTCGTACGCCATCGGCGGCACCCCCGTCGGCCGCCCCAACGCCCACCAGGGCCTCGGCGGCCTCCTGGTCGCCGAGGCGGACGAGAGCGACCGCACCGCCGGCCGCTACCACCCGCAGGTCGCCGTCGTCCTGAACGTGGACGACGACCACCCCGAGCAGTACGTCGACCTGAACGACGTCCTGGACGTCTTCGAGCGCCTGGCCCGCAACAGCTCCGTGCTCGTCGTCTCCACCGACGACCCGGGCGCCCGGCTGCTGGCCGAGCGCCTCCAGGCGGCGCCCGGCCCGCACGTCGTCACCGTCGGCGAGGCCCAGGACGCCGACGTGCGGGTGCTGCGCGTGCTGTGGGACGGGACGGCCAGCCATGTCACCGTCCAGGACACGGACGGGTCGTGGCACGAGTTCACCCTGGCCGTCCCCGGTCGGCACAACGCGCTGAACGCCGCCGCCGCGTTCGCCGCCGGTCGCGTGCTCGGAGCCGAGCCCGCCGACCTGGTGGCCGGCATCAACGCCTTCCAGGGCATCAAGCGCAGGCTCACCACCACCGGCAACCACGCCGGGGTGACGGTGCTGGACTCCTACGCCCACCACCCGAGCGAGATCACCGCCGACCTGGCCACGGCCCGGATGCTCACCGAGGGCCGGGTGATCGCGGTGTTCGAGCCCACCGGCTGGACCCGCACCGCCGCCCTCGGCGAGGAGATGGGCCGCCGGCTCGCGGCGGCCGACGAGGTCGTCCTCCTGGACGTGCACGCTTCGGTCGAGACCCCGCTCATCGGGATCAGCACCGCGCCGATGGCCGCGCAGGTCGCTGCCTGCGGCGGCCGGGCCCACACTGCGAGCGACGGGCGCGATGCGGCGGACGTGGTCGCCGAATTGGCCGGGCCCGGCGACCTGGTGGTGACGATGGGCACCGGAACCGCCGGTCGCGTCGGCAGGGCCGTCCTGCTGCGGCTGGCCGAGGCCCCGATCGTCGCGACGTAGTCAGCGTGCGGCGTCGGGCTTGGCAAGGCGCATCGCGGTGTCCTCCAGCCCGACGCTGTGGGAGCCCTTCACCAGCACCACGTCTCCGGGCTTGAGGCAGGTCAGCAGCAGGTCAAGGGCGGCGTCGCGGTCGGGCACCAGCGTGCCGTTGACGCCGCCCTCCACCGCCCAGGTGTGCACCAGCCGGGCCTCCCAGTCGCCGACCGCGATGAGGTCGGTGATCCCGCTGCGGGCGACGAGCCGACCCAGCTCCGCGTGGTGGGCCTCGGACTCCTCGCCCAGCTCCCGCATCTCGCCCAGCACCGCCACAGTCCTGCGCCCGCCGCCGGCCATGGCGGTGAGCGCGGCAAGGGCGACGGCCATCGAATCGGGGTTCGCGTTGAACGCGTCGTTGATCACCGTCACGCCGTCCGGCCGCTCGGTGACGTCCATCCGGCCCGGCGTCAGCTGCCGGGCGCCAGTCAACGCGTCGGCTGCCTGCCGCAGGCTCGCGCCCAGGCCGATCGCCACCGCGGCGGCGGCCGTCGCGTTGGACACGTGGTGGGCGCCGTGCAGCCCGAGATTCACGGGGGCGCTCTCGCCCCGGTACGTGAGCGTGAACGACGGCCGCCCGGCGCCGTCCAGCTCGACGTCGACGGCCCGCACGTCCCCGGCCTCCACCCCGAACGTCAGGACCGGCGCGACCGTGCGCGACGCCATCGACATGACGTACGGGTCGTCGGCGTTCAGCACCGCCAGGCCGTCGACGGGCAGGGCCTCGACGAGCTCTCCCTTGGCGACCGCGATCGACTCCTTCCCGCCCCCGAACTCGCCCACGTGCGCGGTGCCGACGTTCAGGACCAGGCCGACCTTCGGCGGGACGATCCCCGTCAGGTACTTGATGTGCCCGGCGCCCCGCGAGCCCATCTCCAGCACCAGCAGGCGGGTGCTCTCGTCCGCCCGGAATACGGTCAGCGGCAGGCCGATCTCGCCGTTGTACGACAGCGGCGTGGCCACCGTGGTGTCCATGGTCTCCAGCACATGGGCCAGCAGGTCCTTCGTGCTGGTCTTCCCGGCCGACCCGGTCAGCCCGATCACGGTCGGCGCCTTCAGCCGGTCCAGCACCGCGCGGGCCAGCGCACCCATCGCGTCCTGGACGTCCGGCACCACGACCGCCGGCACCCCCACCGGCCGAGCGGCGAGCACTGCCGTCGCCCCGGTGCGGACGGCGGCCTCCGCGAACCGGTGCCCGTCCGTGTGCTCACCCGGCAGCGCGATGAACAGCGCCCCCGGCTCCACCAGCCGCGAGTCGATGACCCCGGGCCGGTCCACCACCGCGGTCGGATCGGGGACGTCGTGCAGAGCGCCCCCGACAGCCTCGGCGATCTCTTGCAGGGTCATGGGGACCACGGCGGCTCCGATCCATCGACGCACCCGCCCTCTCGTCCCGGGGCGGCCTGCCCTCGACGCTAGCGGCTCCCCGACGCCTCCCCTGCCATCCCGCGCATTCCGAACCAGACTGTGTAGGCCTGCCGGGGCCGTTCACCTGTCAGGTGAACGGCCCCGGCAGGATGCTGGTCGGCTGAGGTCCGCGCGGCGCGATCGGTGACCGCCACGTCGTGCCGCTCAAACAGGGCGATCCGGCCGGCCAGGCTTTCCGGACCTCTCCGTCATGCGGCGACGCCCCGTCACCTGCCAGCGCCGACGTCGGTGCTTGAGGAATGCCTTCCACAGCTCCAGGCGGTGGCGAGAATCCTTCGGAAACGTAAAGCGGAGGACTCCGAGGATGACAGCGGCCACCAAAACGGGCGCGGACCCCGGGTGGTCGGTGAGGAACGGCACGGATCAGCCCTTCCCGTCACACAGTTCGAGCGTGGCAGTGCCCAGCACCACCCGGTAGGCGTCGCCGTGTCTCGGCGGCCTCGCTCTCCGCGGTGTACTGGATGCGGAGCGGGATCCGCTCCTCGGCAGTCATGGTGTGGACGGGCAGCCCGCCCAACTCGCGCGCGACTGTCAACCGCGCCTGCCGGAAGGGGATCGTGTCCCCGGACTCACGCTGGATGCGGCGTGTGAGCGTAACGATGTCCCTGTCGAGCGTCATGTCCGGCTCCCGGTGGGCGCGACTCAGTGCTCCCGCCCACTGCGCCCCATCGGAGGAACGACAGCTCTGCACCACGCGCGCCCGACGGCACTTTGCGTCCTCAACCCCGGGCGGCTGCGGGAGAAGCCCGGATCCGACGTAACGGCGAGCGTGGTCGCCTGGCCAAAGCATAGCGCCTTGACGGCGCACGAACGACGTCAAGAGATCGGCAAGGAGGCTCTGTGGCTGGGGATTTGTGCTGCTGGCTGAGCTCGGGCATCGGGCTGTTCCGGCGGGTCAGCGTCGGCGGGTGGGGCCGTTGACGACCTTGGTACCGGTCGGCGCGGCGGGCGTCGTGGGTTCGACGCGGCTCGGGGGTGCGCCCTGGTGTGGGTGGTGGGGGGAGCCCCCGGGGGTGTCGGGGGGTTGGTCGCATCGACCGGGGGCGGGGCGGCGGCGAAGACTGGTGGTCGTCTCGTAGAGGCGAGGGTCGGGCGTCGATGGCGGGTGACTTGTCCTGACGCGCCTTCATCATGCAATCGGAGGACGGATCATGACGTCACGCAGTCGGCGGGCAGTGCTCCTGCTCGCCACCGCCGCTCTCGCACTGGGAAGCGCGGCCGCGTGCGGCACGTCCCGCGTGCCGGGTGCGGTCGGCTCGCCCGGTTCGGCGGCCGGTTCCGGCGGCTCCGACGGCTCCGACGGCTCCGACGGCTCCGCCCGGACGGTCGTCAACAACGGGCACCGGCTGGTCTTCCATGTCACGCCCGGCCGTCTGCCCGCGGTCGTGCTGGATGCCGGCGGCGGGCAGGACTCGTCCTACTGGAAGGACCTGGCGCCGGCCCTGGCCAAGGACACCGGTGCGGAGATCATCACGTACGACCGGGCCGGTCTGGGTGCCAGCGAGGAGGTGGCCGGACCGTGGCGGGTCGACGACGCCGTGTCGGATCTGGCGGCGGTGCTGACGGCGGCAGGCGCCACACGTCACGTGGTCCTGGCTTCGCACTCGGAGGCCGGGGAGATCGCCACCTACTTCGTGCGCAGCCACCCCGGGTGGGTGGGGGGTGCGGTTCTGATCGACGCCAGCCTGCCCGACTTCTACACCGACGGCGAGATCGACCGGGTCGTGGCCGCGAACAAGGACGAGGTCGCCGCTCTCGCCTCCCAGCCCTCCACTCCCCAGACCCGCCAACTGCTCTCCGTGGCACAGGACTACGTGGCCATGCACCGCGCGTACCACCAGGCGTCCTGGCCGCAGGACCTTCCGGCGACGGTCATCGCCTCGGCCAGGACACCGTTCGAGACCTCGCCACAGGATGCCCAGCTCTGGCGCGACGCGCAGGCGGCGTTCGCTCACGCCGCCCCCGACCGCGACCTGGTCGTGGCCGACAACAGCTCGCACGACGTCCCGCTCGACCGCCCCGACGTCGTGATCAGGTCCGTCCACGCCATGCTGGCCAGGACGGGCTGAGCCGGGGAGCTCGCGGTTGCGGAAGGCTCTCGCGCGTCAGGATGACGGGGGTCGCTGGAGACCCTGGAGGAGCAGGTCGACCAGGCGGCGGGGGTCGTAGCGGGGGTCGCCGTCGCGGCCGGCGCAGAGGTTGCCGATGCCGCGCATCAGTTCGTAGGCCTGCGTTCCGGGCCTGATCTCGCCGGCCTCGGCCGCGGCGGCGAGCAGCTGTGCGCAGACGGGCACCAGGCGGTCGAGGAAGTAGGCGTGCAGCGCGTCGAAGCCGCTGCCGTCCGACTGCAGCGCGTTGGCGAGTCCGTGCTTGGTGACCAGGAAGTCGACGAAGAGGTCGACCCATTGGCGAAGTGCCGCGAACGGGGAGTCGGCCTCGGCGAGCAGGGCCGGGCCGGCTTCGGCGCAGGCCTCGACCTGGTGGCGGTAGACGGCGACGACGAGATCCGCGCGGGTCGGGAAGTGGCGGTAGATCGTTCCCGTTCCGACGCCCGCCCTGGTCGCGATCTCGCGGATCGGCGCGTCGACGCCGGAGGAGACGAACACCTCGGCGGCGGCGGCCAGCAGCGTCTGCCGGTTGCGCTGCGCGTCGGCCCGCCTTCCCCTCGCCGGCGACTCCCCGGGCGGGGTCTCCTCTGGCCGGGTCTCCCCGGACTGGCCCGCAGTGGACACGATGCTCTCCTTCCGACAGCCGACAGCCGACAGCCGATGACCATTGGCCGTTGGCCGTTGACTAAGCGGAACGATGTTCCGTATAGTAAGTGGAACAAGGTTCCGGTTTCAGCATAGCCGAAACCGGACGCTCCCGACCGCCTCGCCCGACGCCGGCCGCTCAGGCCCGACCGGGAAAGGCCCCCGAAGGGACATGCGCACCATGAGCGAATCGACGCACCCGGCCGACACCTTCGGCCCGCCCGCCCCCGTCCCCGTCCTCTCCGTCAGTCCGGTCGTCCTGCCGGTGCCCGGCCGGGCCGTGGACCTGGAGGTGCGGGTCTCCGCGCCACTGACCGGGACCGACCTGCCGGTCGTCCTCCTCTCCCACGGCCAGGGCCACTCGAACCACCTCTCCTCGCTGAACGGCTACGCCCCCCTCGTCAACTTCTGGGCCGCGCACGGCTTCGTCGTGATCCAGCCCACCCACCTCAGCTCGACGACGCTGGACCTCGCCCCCGACACCCCCGGGGCCCCCATGTACTGGCGGTCCCGGGCCGAGGACATGACGCACATCCTCGACCGGCTCGACGCGATCGAGGCCGCCGTCCCCCAGCTCCTCGGACGCCTGGACCACGGCAGGGTCGCCGTCGCCGGACACTCGATGGGCGGGCACACCGCGAGCCTGCTGCTCGGCGCCCGGCTCACCGACCCCGACGACGGGACAACCGTGAACCTGGCCGAGCCCCGGATCACGGCGGGCGTCCTCCTGGCCGCACCCGGCAGGGGCGGTGACGCCCTCACCCCGCAGGTGGCCGAAAACTACCCCTTCCTCTCGACCCCGGACTTCTCCCGGATGACGACGCCCACGCTCGTGGTCGCCGGGGACAAGGACGCCTCCGCCCACCTGACGGTCCGGGGCCCGGACTGGCACACCGATCCGTACACCCTCTTCCCCGGCCCCAAGTCGCTGCTCACCCTGTTCGACGCGGAGCACGGACTCGGCGGGATCTCCGGATACGACGTCGCCGAGACCACGGACGAGAACCCCGCACGGGTCGCGCTGCTCCAACGGCTCACCTGGGCCTACCTGCGCACCGCACTCCACCCCGGCGACCCCGCCTGGCAGACGGCATGCGAGGCGCTGGCGGCCGAAGCCGACCCGCTCGGCCGGGTCGACTCCAAGTAGCACCGGCCGACCGCGTAGGTCATTCGACGCCGCCTCCCCGGTGAGTACGAGAGCGCGGGTGGTCGAACGGCCGCCGACCACCCGCGCTACTCCACCGGCGAAACGTGCAGCGCAGGAAGCGTCGATCGACATCCCAGAAATCTGGGATTGTCATGGACCCGACGCCGTTGTGAGGATGCGTGGGACGCGTCCCGGCCGATTGTTCGAACAGCCCAGGCCGAGCCGCCCGACAGCACCAATAACCATGTCATGTTCCACACATGCCACCACCCGGGCCCATCGGGGGCGGCGAGAAGGAGACAGATCATGAGGAGCAGGATCAAGGCACTGATGGTGGCCGCGGCGGTCTCGGGATCGCTCGCGTTCGCGGCGGCCCCGGCGGAGGCGGGCACGGCGACGGTCGGCATCTGCCACTCCGTCTGGGGCGGGGACTTCTACTGTGCCTCGGACGACCCCAACCACGGCGAGGCATGGCTGCACCTGCCCCAGGGCCAGGACGAAGTGTTCGTCATCGGCACGGACGGGGCGGTCTGGACCCGCTGGAACGGGATGAACGGGACATGGCTGAGCGACTGGAAGAGCATGGGGGGACACTTCCAGGTCACCACACCGGCCGTCCGCACGTGGGCCAACCCCGACAGCTACACCATCTCGGCGATCGGCACCGACGGCAGGCAGTGGGTCAACTCCCGTAACAACCTCTCCGGCAACTGGAGCGGCTGGTCGCCCTTCTGATCTTCGGACGGATACCGGTAGGCAAGCGGCGGCCGATCATCGCCCCGGACCACGTTCCAGGACGACAGTCCACCCCGCCCACCAGCGCAGCCGCCCCGCCACTGCGCGGGGCGGCTG
>NZ_JBHXTQ010000115.1:0-19832 GCF_042677305.1 Kitasatospora sp. NPDC127121
CAAGGTCGGCATGGGCGCCCTGCGCGCCTACCTCCTGGTCGCGATGGTGATGGTCATCATCAAGATCGTCCAGACCGCGCTCAACCACTGAGCCGCCGCCGGGGCGGCGCCCGACAGTACCGCCGCCCCGGCCCCGACCCGGAAACCTCGACCGCCCCGCACCCGGGGAAGGAAGGAAGTACGGCCATGCGCACCGCCCTTCACCACCACTGCCCGCGCGTCCGCCTCGCCCTGCACGACGGCGTCGAGAGGAACTACCGCCTCGACGACCCCGGCGTCTGCCCGCACTCCGGCACGCCCAACACCCGGGCCTGCGCGTACGAGCCGCGCGTGCACCTGGCCTACCTGCTGGCCCGCCAAGGCCACCGCCCGGACTGGCTCGCCGACTTCGCGGACCTCCCGCCGGCCGCCGCGCGCCGCCTCAGCCGCGCCGCCGCCCGCCACCGGCCGCACGGCTGACGCCCCGCCGACCGCACCACCCGCGCCCTCGCGCACCCCTCCACCCGCTGTCCTGTCACGGAGGTGACCTGCCATGTCCATCGTCGCCGCGTTCCACCCCTCCCTCCCGTCCGCCGGCCGCGGCCGCCTGCGCGCCGCGCTCGCCGCCGTGGGCCGACGCCTGGCGGAGAGCCCGCTGGACAGCCCCGTCCTGCACGCCGTCACGGCCCGGGGCCCGGCACCGGCCGCCGCCCCCGCCGACCGCCCCACCCGGCTGCGGGCCAGCTGGCGGACCGTCACGGCCCCGGACGGCACCGCCCGGCTGGAAGCCTCCTGGCACCCCTGGCACCCCGCCCGCTGACCAGCCCGTACCGACTCGCAACCATTCGCACCGACCCCGCACCGACCCGCCGAAGGAGCATCCGCCATGGCCGTGCGCTACCCCAGGCTCGAAGCCATCTTCTCGGACCACACCGCCGCCGCCCCGCCCCGACGGCCGCGCCCCGCACCGGCCCCCCGGCCCGCCGTCGACCCGGACACCGGCCTGGTGGTGGACCCCGAACAGCGCACCGTCACCGTCGACGGGCAGCAACTGGCACTCCCCTACCTGGAGTTCGAGCTGCTCGCGCACCTGGTCGACAACCCGCTGCGGGTCCACTCCCGCCGCCAGCTGATGGAGACGGTCTGGGGCCGGCCGGACACCGGCGACACCCGCACCATCGCCACCCACATCGCCCGGATCCGCCGCAAGCTCGGCCCCGGCCACCGGGAGGCGATCGCCACCGTCCGCCAGATCGGCTACAAGTACGACCCCCGCCTGACCCGCGTCGCCTGACCGCCGTCCGGCCGCGCCGCCTGACCGCGCCGCCCGAGGCCCGATCGCCCGCCCCGGCGGCACCCCGCCGGCCACCACCCCACCGAAGGAGGACACCGCCGTGACCAGAACCGCCCTGTTCCCCTGGACCAGCAGAGGGACGGCGCTGTGCGGCGTCCTGCTCCTCCTCACCCTCCAGGGGATCGCCGTCGGCGTCGCCCCGGGGCGGCTGCGGCTCTTCCTCTCCGGCGTGCTCATCGGCGCCTCGGCGGCCGGACTGCTCCTCGCCCTGCTGCTCGCCCGCAGCGGGCGCGGCACCGCCCGGCCCGCCGCCCCCGGCGAGGACGACACCCAGTGGTTCAGCGCCCGCTCCCTGGACGGGTTCCCGATGGAGCAGGTCCGACCGCTGCTGCTGTCGCCCGGCGCCCCGGGCCTGAACCGGCTCTACACCGCCTGGGTGTTCGCCACCCACGGGCACGACCCCCAGTGGATCGCCCACCACCTCGACCTGTCCACCCCGACCGCCCGGCTGCTGGTCACCGCGGCCCGGCACCACACCGCTCCCGACAGGAGGCCGCAGTGATCACGGCCCTCGACCACGTCCAGCTCTCCGCACCCCCCGGCAGCGAGGCCCTGCTGCGGGCCTTCTACGGCGACGTCCTGCAGATGGCCGAGATCCCCAAGCCCCGGCCGCTGACCGAGGGCGGCGGCTGCTGGTTCGCCGCCGACGGCGGCCGGGTCCGGCTCTACCTCGGCATCGAGGAGCGCTTCCGCCCCAGCACCAAGGCCCACCCCGGCATCGCGGTCTCCGAGATCGACGACTTCGCCTCGCGGCTGTCCGAGCTCGGCGTGCTCGTGGTGTGGGACGAGAGCCTGCCGCCCCGGCGCCGCTTCTACACCACCGACCCCGTCGGCAACCTGCTGGAGTTCGTCGAAACGGCCTGAGCCGGCGCGCGGGGGAACCCCGGATCCATTTGCCTACGGACGTACCGAAGGAGCAGACTGCCCGGGGCCCGCAGGACGGGCCGGGACGGCACCAGACGACACCACCGGAGGAGGCGGCCATGGGCGAAGACCCTCCCAGTACGCGCCGCCGTACCGGCCGCCTCCCCCACGCCCGCCCGCGCACCTGACACGACGGCCCGGGGGGACGCGGCGTTCGTCCCGATCCCGCTGACGTCGCACGCACCTCTCCCGACCCCGGGGCCCCGGGTGCGCGCCGGAGGTGCACCCCATGACCCTGCCGAAGCCGGCCCCGGGCGCCGCCCGGGGCTCACTGCCGTCCCGGACGGCCGCCCGCCTGGCCCGGATGACCTGGGTGGACGCGCTCGTCGCGGCCGCCGTCCTGGTGCTGCTCTACCTCGCGCTGCGGGTCGGGCAGGGCACCACCGTCCGGTTCTCCACCGGCCGGAACGCGGCGGTCGACACCGACCCGGCGCGGCTGCCGTACGACGCGGCCCGCTCGCTGCTGCGGATGTTCGCCGCGCTCGCCGTGTCGGTGGTCTTCACCTTCGGCTACGCCTACGCCGCGGCCCGCAGCCGCCGGCTGGAGCGGGTCCTGATCCCGGCCCTGGACATCCTCCAGTCGGTGCCGGTGCTCGCCTTCCTGACCGTCGCGGTGACCGGCTTCCTCGCCCTGTTCCCCGGCTCCGTGCTGGGCCTGGAGTGCGCGGCGGTGTTCGCCATCTTCACCTCCCAGGCCTGGAACATGACCTTCGGCTTCTACTGCTCGCTGGTCTCGCTGCCGCCCGAACTCGACGAGCTGTCACGCTCGTTCCGCTTCACCCGGTGGATGCGGTTCTGGAAGGTCGAACTGCCCTCGGGCATGATCGGCCTGGTCTGGAACGGCATGCTGAGCTTCGGCGGCGGCTGGTTCTTCCTGGTCGCCTCCGAGGCGATCAGCGTCGACGACCAGGGCTACGCGCTGCCCGGCGTCGGCTCCTACGCGGGCGCGGCCATCGCCGCCGGCGACCTCGGCCGGGTCGGCTGGGCGATCGCCACCATGGCCGTCCTGGTGGTCGGCGTCAACCTGCTGTTCTGGCGCCCGCTCACGGCCTGGGCCGAACGCTTCAAGAACGAGCAGTCCGAGGCCACCGAGGTGCAGCGCTCCGTCGTGCTGGACCTGCTGCGCCGCTCGCACTGGCCCGGACTGCTCGGCCGGCTGCTGCGCCCGGGGTGGCGGGCGCTCTCCCGGGCCGGGCGCCTGCTGGGCACCGACGACCGCCCGCTGGCCGTCGACCCCGGGCGGCGGCGCGCCGGGGACGCCGTCTTCGCCGCCGTCGCCGGCGGCCTCGTGCTCTGGGGCCTGGTCGACCTCGGCCGCTACCTGCACGGCGCGACCGGCCTCGGCGTGTTCGGCGAACCGCTGCTGCTCGGCCTCGCCACGCTCGCCCGGGTCGTCGTCCTGGTGACCGTCGCCACCCTGGTCTGGGTGCCGGTCGGCGTGCGGATCGGCTTCTCCCCCCGGCTGACCCGGATCGCCCAGCCGCTGGTGCAGGTGCTCGCCAGCTTCCCGGCCAACTTCCTCTTCCCGCTGGTCGTCTGGCTGCTGCTGCGGACCGGGCTGTCGATCGACCTCGGCGGCGTCCTGCTGATGGCCCTCGGCGCCCAGTGGTACATCCTGTTCAACACCATCGCCGGCGCCATGGCCATCCCCACCGACCTGCGCGAGGCCATGGACGACCTCGGCGTGCGCGGCTGGCAGCGCTGGCGGCGGCTGATCATCCCCGGGATCTTCCCGGCCTACGTCACCGGCGGCCTCACCGCCTCCGGCGGCGCCTGGAACGCCTCCATCGTCTCCGAGGTCGTCACCTTCGGCGGCACCACGCTCACCGCCACCGGCCTCGGCGCGTACATCGCGCGGGCCACCGAGCGCGGCGACTACCCGCACCTGCTCGCCGGGGTGGCGGTGATGAGCCTGTACGTCGTCGCCCTCAACCGGCTGCTCTGGCGCCGCCTCTACCGCCTGGCCGAGCGCCGCTACTCGCTCTGACCCGCGCCCGCTCCCCGCCCCGGAGGTCCCCGTATGCGCTTCCCGTTCCCGCGCGCCGCCCGCCCCGCACCGCCCGCCGCCGCTGATGCTGCTGCTGCTGCTGTGTTCTCCCCCGCCGACGGCGAGGTCCTGCTGGAGACCGTCGGCCTCACCAAGGCCTACGCCGGCGCCGACGGCGCGCTGCCCGTGCTGTCCGGCATCGACCTCACCGTCCGGGCCGGCGAGATCGTCGCCCTGCTCGGCCGCTCCGGCTCCGGCAAGTCCACCCTGCTGCGCTGCCTGTCCGGGCTGATCCCGCCCAGCTCCGGCACCGTCGCCTACCGCGGCACCCCGCTCACCGGCGCCAACCCGGGCACCGCCCTGGTGTTCCAGACCTTCGCGCTGCTGCCCTGGCTGACCGTCCGGCAGAACGTCGAACTCGGCCTGGAGGCCCGCGGCGTGCCGCCCCGGGAGCGCGCCGAGGCCGCCGTCCAGGCCATCGACCTGATCGGCCTGGCCGGCTTCGAGTCCGCCTACCCCAAGGAGCTCTCCGGCGGCATGCGCCAGCGCGTCGGCTTCGCCCGCGCCCTGGTCGTCGAACCGGACGTGCTGATGATGGACGAGCCCTTCTCCGCGCTGGACGTCCTCACCGCCGAGAACCTGCGCGGCGAGCTGCTGGAACTGTGGGAGTCCGGCCAGTTCCCCACCCGCGCCGTCGTCCTGGTCACCCACAACATCGAGGAGGCGGTCCTGATGGCCGACCGCATCGTCGTCCTCGGCTCCCGCCCGTACGGCACCATCCGGGAGACCGTCGAGGTCGACCTCGACCGGCCCCGCGACCGCGACGCCGCCGCCTTCGACGAACTCGTCGACCGGGTCTACCGGATCATGACCGGACGCCCCAAGGAGACCCGCCTGCCCGGCCGCGCCGACGGCGCCCGGCCCGACCGGCGCACCGTCGCCAACACCCCGCTGCCCACCGCCAGCGTGGACGGCCTCGCCGGCCTCGCCGCGATGATCGCCCACCGCGGCGGCTGCTGCGACCTCGCCGACCTCGCGGACGAACTCGGCCTCGACATCGACGACATGCTCCCCCAGCTCGACGCCCTCGACCTGCTCGGCTTCGCCGAGATCCACGGCGACGACCTGCTGCTCACCGAGGCCGGCACCGCCTTCGCCGGAGCCGACGTCCAGGAGTCCCGGACCATCTTCGCCGGTGCCGCGGTGGACGTCCCGCTGGTCCGGCTGATCACCAACGGCCTGCGCGGCCGCCCCGGCGCCGCCGTGCACGCCGGCTTCTTCCGCGACCTGCTCGCCCACCACTACACCAGCGAACAGGTCGACCGGCAGTTGGAGACCGCCACCGACTGGGGCCGCTACGCCGGGCTGTTCGGCTACGACGCCGCCCTGCGGGAGTACCGGCTCGACGAGGAGACCGCCTGAAGCCCCGGAGTCAGGCCTGGCCGGTGGCCGGGCGGCGGCGGGCGGAGCGGACGGCGCGGGCGAACGGCTGCTCGGCCGTCGCGGCGGCCGGGCCGGTACCGCCGCCGTCGCCGCCGTCACCGCGCCCGGGCAGGTCGTTGGCGATCAGCGCCGCCTCCGTCAGCAGGCCGCGCACCTCGGCGGCGCGGTAGAAGATCCGGGTGCCCTCCCGGCGCGAGACGACCAGCCCGGCCGCCCGCAGCCTGGCCAGGTGCTGCGAGGTCGCCGCCACGTGCGCGCCCAGCAGTTCCGCCAGTTCGCTGACCGGCAGCTCCCGCCGGGTCAGCGCCCAGAGCAGCCGGTACCGGGACGGGTCGGCGACCGCCTTCAGCACCGCGACCGCCCGCTCCGCCGCGTCCGTGTCCCACGCCTCTTCCTGCGCACCCATGCCAGGGATCCTACCGAGCCGGCCCCACCGCCCCGGCGCCCCGGCGGCGCCGAAGCCGGTGCCGTCCGGCCGGGCGCGGGCGTCGCCGGCGGGCATACCCAGCGGGCGTCGATAGCGGGCCGATGGCCGGGGCTGCCAGGCTTCAGCCATCCTTTCCACCGCAGCCGACCGGCCGCGCCGTCCAGGAGTTGGAGTCCGTACGAGATGATCGAGCACACCACGTTCCGTACCGCGGTCAGCGGATCGCACGAGCACAATCCCTGGGGCTGAGCGGCCTGGGTCCGCCTTCGGACGCCCGCCCGCCGGGCGGTGTCGGGGTGTCCGCACCCGGCCGCCGTGGTGGTTGGGGCGCCCAGGGGGGCGGTTGGGGGGGGTGGGGGCGGGTCATGCCGTCAGGCCGCGGCGAGGGCCGCCCTGACCGCGGCGCCGACCTGCTCGGTGGTGAGGGTGCCGCCGAGGTCCGGCGTGCAGGCGCCCTCCGCCACGGCCGTGCCGACGGCCAGCTGGATCGCCTTAGCCTCGGCGGCCCAGCCCAGGCGCTCCAGCATCAGCGCGGAGCTGAGGATGGCGCCGAAGGGGTTGCCGATGCCCTGGCCGGCGATGTCGGGCGCGCTGCCGTGCACCGGCTCGTAGAGGCCGAACCCGGTGTCCGGGTTGATGTTGGCCGAGGCCGCGTTGCCCAGGCCGCCGGCCAGCATGGCCGCCAGGTCGCTGAGGATGTCGCCGTACGAGTTGTTGGTGACGATCACGTCGAACTGCGACGGGTCGGAGATCAGCTTCATCGCGGCGGCGTCGACGTAGAGGTGGGTGGAGTCGATGGCGGGGTGCTTCGCGGCGGCCTCGCGGAACACCCGCTGCCACACCTGGCCGCCGTGCCGGACGGCGTTGGACTTGTCGACCATGCAGACGCCGCGCTCGGCGATCGAGTACGCGTACTCCATCACCCGCGAGACGCCCATGTAGGTGCTGACGTCCGCGTCGACGGCCATCTCGTGCACGGTGTTCCCGCGCAGCACTCCGCCGATGTCGGTGTAGAGGCCCTCGGTGTTCTCCCGGACGATCACGGCGTCGATGGCGCGGGTCCGGGCGTCGCGCAGCGGGCTCAGCCGCTCCTGGAGCAGGGTGGCCGGGCGGTGGTTGACGTACAGGTCGAGGTCGAAGCGCAGGCGCAGCAGGACGCCGCGGCCGTAGTCCGAGGTCTTCACCCGGGGGTCGCCGATGGCGCCGAAGAGCACCGAGTCGCTCGCCTTGATCCGCTCGAAGTCCTCGTCGGACAGGGAGACCCCGGTCCGCAGGTAGGTGTCGGCGTTGACGTGGTCGAGCACGTCGACCGCGAGGTCCAGGCCCAGCGACTCGATGGTCTCCAGGGCCTCCTTGGTCACCTCGGGGCCGATGCCGTCACCGGGGATGACGGTCACTGTCTTGGTCATGGGTCTCTCACCGTTTCTGGGGTGGGGCCGGCCGGTTGTGGGTCGGGTCGGCCGGGCCGGGGGCGTCGGGCAGGGTCACCGCCGCGCGGCCCTGGGAGCTGCGCCGGGGGGCGCGGTCGTCAGGAGGCCCGGCGCTGCTTCGCGGTGTCCGGGGAGGAGAAGGCGCCGCGGGTGATGCTGGTCATCCAGGCCGGGCGGCCCTGCTCGAAGGCGGCGATCGCGTCGGCCTTGCGCAGGGTGACGTCGATGTCGTCGAGGCCGTTGAGCAGCAGCCAGCGGGCGCGCTGGTCGGCCTCGAACTCCCAGGTCCCGAGGTCGGTGCCGACGGTCAGCTGCTCCAGGTCGACGGTGATCTCGAACTTCGGGTCGGCCTGGGCGCGTTCGGCGAGGTCGGCGACGACGGGCACCGGCAGGGCGACGGCCAGCAGGCCGTTCTTCAGCGCGTTGCGCAGGAAGATGTCGCCGAAGCTGGTGGCGATGACGGCCCGGAAGCCCCAGTCGCGCAGGGCCCACACGGCGTGCTCGCGGGAGCTGCCGGTGCCGAAGTTGTGGCCCGCCACCAGGACGCTCGCGTCCTGGTGCTCCGGCTGGTTCAGGACGAACCCGGGCTCCTTGCGCCAGTGCCCGAACAGGGTGTCGGCGTAGCCGGTCTTGGTCAGCCGCTTGCAGAACTCGGCCGGGATGATCTGGTCGGTGTCGACGTCGTCCCGGGACAGGGCCACGGCCTGTCCGGTGTGCGCCGTGAGCGGCTGCCTCATGCCTCTGCCCCCTGCTGGTCGGTCTGGCTGCGGTCGGTGGAACGGGTCGGACGGGCCGGTCCGGTGGAACGGATCGGGCGGGTGTGCCCGGCGGGCGCGGTCACAGCTCGGTCGGCGCGGCCAGGCGGCCGACCACGGCGGTGGCGGCGGCGACGACGGGCGAGACCAGGTGGGTGCGGGCGTGGGTGCCCTGCCGGCCCTCGTAGTTGCGGTTGGAGGTGGAGGCGACCCGCTGGATGCCCTGGAGGCGGTCGGCGTTGATGCCCATGCACATCGAGCAGCCGGAGAGCCGCCACTGCGCGCCCGCGTCGAGGAAGACCTGGTCCAGGCCCTCCTCCTCGGCCTGGGCCCGGACGGCCATCGAGCCGGGGACGACGAGCATGGTGATCCGGTCGGAGACCTTGCGGCCGCGCAGCACATCGGCGGCGGCCCGCAGGTCCTCGATCCGGCCGTTGGTGCAGGAGCCGAGGAAGACCGTGTTGATCTCGACGTCCCGCAGGGCGACGTCCGGTTCGAGGCCCATGTACTCCAGGGCGCGGCGCGCGGCCTGCTGCTCGGCGGGGGTCGCGAAGGTCTCGGGCGCCGGCACCGCGGCGTCCAGCGGGACGGCCTGGCCGGGGTTGGTGCCCCAGGTGACGAAGGGCTTGAGCCCGGTGACGTCCAGTTCGACGACGCGGTCGAAGGCGGCGCCCTCGTCGGTGCGCAGGGACTGCCAGTAGCTGACGGCCTCGTCCCAGTCGGCCTCGGCGGCCGGGTCCCAGCGCTCGCGCAGGTAGGCGAGCGTGGTGTCGTCGGGGGCGATCAGGCCGGCGCGGGCGCCCGCCTCGATGCTCATGTTGCAGACCGTCATCCGCCCCTCCATGGAGAGGTTCTCGACGGCCTTGCCGCGGTACTCGATCGCGTAGCCGTTGGCGCCGTTGGCGCCGATGTGCGCGATCAGCGCGAGGATCAGGTCCTTCGGCGTGACGTCGGCCGGCGGCTCGCCGACGAACTCGACGGACATCGTCCGGGGGCGCTGGAGCGCCAGCGTCTGGGTGGCGAGCACGTGCTCGACGTCGCTGGTGCCGACGCCGAAGGCGAGCGCCCCGAAGGCGCCGTGCGTGGAGGTGTGGCTGTCGCCGCACACCACGGTCATGCCGGGGCGTACGAAGCCCAGTTCGGGCGCCACCACGTGCACGATGCCCTGCCGGTCGTCGCCGAGCGAGAACAGCTCGATCCCCTGCTCCTCGCAGTTCTCGCGCAGGCGCTCCAGCTGGGCGCTGCCCATCGCGTCCTTGACCAGCAGCGTGTTGGTGGGCACGTTGTGGTCTTCGAGGGCGAGCGCGAGGTCGGGCCGGCGGACCCGGCGGCCGGCCAGCTGGAGGCCGTCGAAGGCCTGCGGGGAACTCGCCTCGTGGAGCAGGTGCAGGTCGATGTAGAGCAGGTCGGGCTCGCCCGGTGCCTGGTCGACGACGTGGCTCTGCCAGACCTTCTCGATCAGGTTGCGCTCGGTGCCGCCCATCAGCTGGCCACCGCCATCTCGCTGGTGCGCTCCAGGCGCTCGGCGATGATCTCGCGCAGCTCGCCCAGTTCGATGCAGGTGCCGTCGGCGCGGCCCGCGATGTAGGTCTCGTAGATCTCGTCGAGCAGGTCGTGCTCGGCGCCGATTCCCATCTGGTCGAACAGGTTGCGGACCACATTGCGCCCGGAGTGCCGGCCGATGAGAATTCCGCGCTCGCGGCCGAAGCTGTGCGGCTCGACGTATTCGTAGGTCACCGGATTGCGCAGCATTCCGGCCTGGTGGATTCCGGCCTGGGTGGCGAAGGCGTTCTCCCCGAATATCGCCTTGTTGCGCGGCGTCGACATTCCGATGATCCGGGCCAGCAGCTGGTAGGCCTCGTAGAACTTCTCGGTGCGCAGCCGGCTGGTCAGGCCGAGCTGCTCGCCCTTGTAGAGCAGCACCGCGGCCAGCTCCTCCAGCGGGGTGTTGCCCGCGCGCTCGCCGATGCCGGCGATGGTGGCCTGCACCTCGTCCGCGCCGGCCTCGACGCCGGCCAGGGCGTTGGCGAGGGAGAGCCCGAGGTCCTGGTGGCAGTGGGTGGACAGGATGATGTGGTCCGGGATCCAGGAGCGGACCCGCGCCACCTGGGCGCCGAACTCGGACGGGATCAGGCAGCCGGTGGTGTCGGCGAGCGCCACCGTGTTGGCGCCCTCCTCGATGCCGGCCTCGATCATCGGGCGCAGCAGGTCGTCGCTGCCCCGGCTGGCGTCCTCGATGCCGAGCGTGATGTCGGTGAAGCCCAGCTCGCGGGCGAACCGGATGCTGTCGATGATCTCGTGCAGGCCCTCGGCCCGGGTGAGGCCGCGCTTGTGCTCCAGGTGGACGTCGCTGCCGGTGGCCATGATCTGGACCTGGTGGCGCTCGACGCCGCCGGCCTGGGCGGCCAGCTCGATGTCCGCGCGGACGGCCCGGTTGAGGGTCGCCACCTTGGCGGTGGTGAGCGCGCCCGCGATCAGTCTGGTCGCCTCGAAGTCACGCGGTGAGGAGCTGGGGAAGCCGGCCTCGATGGTGTCGACGCCGGTGGCCTCGATGGCGAGGGCCAGCTCCAGTTTCTGGTCGGGGTTCATCGCGTTGCCCGGGGCCTGTTCGCCGTCGCGCAGTGTCGAGTCGAATACCCGGAGCCGCCGTGCGGTGGGGACGGATTTCGGAGACATGGATTTTCCGCCTCTTTCGGGAACGCCGCCGGACGGGCGACCGGACGGGAGGTCGCGGTGTGCGGCGGCGGAGGATTGTGGCTGGCAGCGGTGACTTTACTGGTCCGGAATCACTGTCCGTCAAGACTTTTCGAACAAATAATCATTCGATGGCGGGCCGATAGCGGGAACCCTGACAATAGGCTTGACGCGCCCTTTTCCCGATGCATCGTGTACTGAGGCAAGGAGTGGTTTTCATGCGAGATATCCCGTCCGAGGAACGTCCGCCGGCCCGGTTACCGCGCCCGGGGCGGGTGGGCTGATGGCGAGGGTCATCGTCGAAGCGCTGGACAGCGTCCACGGGCGCACCGCCGCCGGCCTCGACGCGAGACTGGAGTCGCTGGTCGACAACGAGTGGGTGCCGGTGGTCGAGCGGAGAACGGACGCGAGCGGCCGGATCGAGGAGTGGGGCGGGACGGACGGCGGACGCGGCCTCTACCGGCTGGTGTTCGACGTCGACCGGTACTTCAGCGGGCTCGGCCTGTTCACCGTGCACCCCGAGGTGGCGGCCACCTTCCGGGTCTCCGACGGCGAGTCGGGGCACCGGGTGAGCCTCACCCTCTCGCTGAACCACTACGCGGTGGCCTTCATCGCCGACTAGGACGGTGGACCCGGGCCCGCGGGGGGCTCCGGGTCGCCGGCGGCCAGCCGGGCGGAGCGCAGCAGGTCGAGGGTGCGGGCCTCCTCGGCGGGGGTCCGCATCAGGCGGAACACCAGCCGGGCCCGCCGCAGGTGCTGGACCGCCAGGTCGGCCTCCCCGGTGCCGAGCGCCAACTCGCCGAGGGTGACGAGGATCCGGCCCATGATCAGCCGCTCGTTGGAGCCCTCCGCGAGGAGCAGTGCGCGGTGCAGGGCGTGGGCGGCCTCGCCGCTCTCGCCGAGCCGGTGGCGGGCCGCGCCGATGCCGTGCAGGGCGTAGATCTCGCCGGTGTGGTCGCCGATCAGCCGGACGACGTCGAGGGCGCGGGAGAAGGCCTCCAGGGCCCGGTCGTAGCCGCCGCGTTCCAGGTGGCTCTGGCCCATCCGGTGCAGCACCTGGGCCTCGACCCGCCGGCCGCGGCCCTCCCGGCTGAGCCGCAGCGCCTCGTCGAGGAGCTCTCCGGCGCCCTCCTCGTCGCCCTCGCCCAGTTTGAGCTGGGCCAGGTTGTGCAGCACGTAGGCGACGGCGACGGAGCCGCCGCTCGCCCGCAGGACGGTGAGGGCGGCCTGGTAGTGGGCGGTCGCCTCGTCGATCCGGCCGTCCACCCGGGCGAGGTAGCCGAGGCCGCGGGCGGTCAGGGCGGAGCCGAGGTCGTCGCCGAGGTCGGTGAAGATCCCGGCGGCCTGGCGGAAGCGCTCCTCGGCGGCGGCGAAGTTCTGCCGGGTCAGCGCGAGCGAGCCGAGGGAGTGCAGTGCGGCGGCCTGGCCGAGCCGGTCGCCGCCCTTGCGGGCGGCCGCGAGGGCGAGTTCGTGGGTGTCGCGCCAGTCGTCGAGCCGGCCGTGGGTCTCCAGGAACGTCACGGCGGTGACGGCGAGTTCCCAGCAGTGCGCGGTGAGGCCCATCATGGCCGCCTGCCTGACCCGGGGCACGAGCATGGGCCGCTCCCGGGCGAACCACCGCAGCGGCTCGGCCAGCAGCCGGTCCACCGTCCGGGCGGGCAGCGGGTGCAGGGCGGTGCCGCGGCCGCGGATCAGCACGTCGCGGCCGTACTCGCGCTGCCTCGCCTCGATCAGCAGGTAGAGGAAGCAGCCGATCACCCGGGCCAGTGCGGCCTCCCGCTCCTCGACGCTCTCCTCGTCGACGAGGCGTTCGCGCGCGAAGACCCGGATCAGGTTGTGCAGCCGGTACTGGGTGTGGCGGCCGGGCGCGGTGCCGACGGCGTCCAGCAGTTGGGCGTCGGAGAGTTCGTCGATCAGGTCCTGGACCTGGTACTCGGGGAGGTCGAGCAGCGCCATGCCGACCCAGGTGGAGAACGGCCCCTCGTCGATCAGGGCGATCCGCCGCAGCAGCCGGCGGGCGTCCTCGCTGACGCTCTCGTAGGTGAGCGAGAGGCCGGCCCTGATGCCGACGTCGGCGTACTTGAGCTCGTCGAGCCGGCGGGTCCCGTCCTCCAGCCGCTCCACCAGTTCGGTGATCTCCCAGTGCGGCCGGGCGGCGAGCCGGGCGCCGGCGATGCGCAGCGCCAGCGGCAGGTGGTCGCAGAGTTCGGCGAGCGCCTTCGCCGCCTCCGGTTCGGCCGCCACCCGCGCGGGGCCGGCGATCCGGCCGAGCAGTTCCGCGGACTGCTCGGGGTCGAAGGTGTCGACGTCCACCCGGACGGCTCCGGCGAGGCTGCCGATGTGCCGCCGGCTGGTGACGATCACGGCCGAGGTGGGCTTGCCCGGCAGCAGCGGGGTGATCTGGCTCTCGGTGGCGACGTTGTCGAGGACGATCAGCACCCGGCGCTCGGCGAGCAGGGCCCGGTACATCTCGGCCCGCTCCTCCAGCCCGTCGGGGATGGCGGTGCCGTTGACGCCGAGGGCGCGCAGGAAGCGCTCCAGCACCTGGGCCGGGCCGACGGTGTCGGGGGCCCCGGCGTGCAGGTCGGCGAAGAGCTGCCCGCCGGGGAACTCGGCGGCGATCTGGTGGGCCGCGTGGACGGCCACGGCGGTCTTGCCGACCCCGGCCTTGCCGACGACGGAGACGATCGGGACGGCCAGCCGGGACTGGTCGTGGGAGGAGAGCAGCAGCCGTTCGCGCAGGCCGGCGAGCAGGTGCTCGCGGCCGGTGAAGTCGGCGAGGTCGGCGGGGAGCATCTCCGGGACGGCGGCGGGGGCGGCGGGTGCCACGGGCGGCGCGGCGGCGGGCTCGGCGGCCGGGGCTCCGTGGGCGGCGGCCGGACGGCTGTCGGGCAGGTCGAGCCGGGGGTCGCCGGCGAGGATGGAGAGTTCGAGCCGCTGCAGCCGGGGGTCGGGTTCGACGCCGAGTTCGTCGATCATCCACTGGCGGGTGTCGCGGTAGACCTGGAGCGCCTCGGTCTGGCGCCCGGAGCGGTAGAGCGCCAGCATCAGCTGGCCGCGCAGCCGCTCCCGTAACGGGAACTCGTCGACCAGGCCCAGGAGTTCGCCGACGGCCGCGCCGTGCCGGCCGAGCGCGAGTTCGAGCTGGATGCACTCCTCGG
Organism: Kitasatospora sp. NPDC127121; assembly: GCF_042677305.1. Taxonomy (NCBI): domain Bacteria; kingdom Bacillati; phylum Actinomycetota; class Actinomycetes; order Kitasatosporales; family Streptomycetaceae; genus Kitasatospora; species Kitasatospora sp. NPDC127121. The sequence continues at coordinate 14,155 of NZ_JBHXTQ010000115.1, forward strand.
TGGCGCCGACCCACTGCTCGGTGAGCTGGCCGGCGGCGGAGCGGATCGACTCGCTGGGCAGGCCGCCGAGGGGGTCGCCGCGCCACAGTCCGAGCGCCTGCCGGAAGAGGGCGGCGGCCTCCGCCTTGCGGTCCTGGGCCTCCGCCCTGCGGTCGCGGTCCTCCGCCGTGCGGTCGCGGTCCTCCGCCTTCTGGTCGCGCAGCGCCCGCGCCTTCCCGACCCGGTCGCGGGCCTGGAGCAGGTCGAGCTGGTCGTCCGCCGCCTTCACCATGTAGCCCTGCGGGTGGGTGGTGATGACGTCGGAGAGGCCGTGCGCGGCGAACAGCCGGCGCAGGGCGGAGACGCTGATCTGCAACTGCGCGCGGGCGGTGGCCGGCGGGGCCTCCTCGTAGAGGGCGCGGACCAGGCGGTCCACGCTGACCACCCGGTTGACGTCGAGGAGCAGCGCGGCGAGCACCGTCTGCTGCCGGATCCCGCCGAGGTTCAGCGGCCTGGCGTCGACGAGCGCTTCGAGCGGGCCGAGAATGCGGTACTCGACCCGGGGCACGGGTGAGGAACTGCCGTCGTGGCGTATGCCGGAACCAGGTCTGTGCCCCACCGTTTCCACTCCCCCCAGAGGAATAGGCGCAGGATCGCAAGGCACTCTAAGGACGGCCCGGTCAATGGGTCAACGCTATTCAGTTCTCCCCAAAAGACGCCGCCTGACGGGTTGCGATCGGCGTCCGCACCCTCGGGTGACCCACGAAAAATCGGCACGGAAATGCCGGTTGGCCGGATCGGCGCGCACCGATCCGGCCAACCGTCGCCCGGGGCGGTTTCAGGCCTTCATCAGCTCCGCGACCCGGAAGGCGAGGTCGAGGGACTGGCGGTGGTTCAGCCGCGGGTCGCAGGCCGTCTCGTAGCGCTGGTGCAGGTCCTCGGCGCGGACCTGGTCGCCGCCGCCGAGGCACTCCGTGACGTCGTCGCCGGTGAGCTCGACGTGGATGCCGCCGGCGTGCGTGCCCAGCTCCCGGTGCACCTCGAAGAAGCCGGCGACCTCGCCCAGGATGTCGTCGAAGCGGCGGGTCTTGCGGCCGTCGTCGGTCTGGACGGTGTTGCCGTGCATCGGGTCGCAGATCCAGGCGACCCGGGCGCCCTCCGCCGTGACCTTCTCCACCAGCGGCGGCAGCAGTTCGCGCACCCGGCCCGCGCCCATCCGCACCACGAAGGTCAGCCGGCCGGGCCGGCGGTCGGGGTCGAGGCGGTCGACGTAGCCGAGGACCTCGTCCGCGGTGGTCGTGGGGCCGAGCTTGACGGCGATCGGGTTGTGGATCCCGGCGAAGTAGGCGATGTGCGCGTCGTCCAGGCCCCTGGTCCGCTCGCCGACCCAGAGCAGGTGCCCGCTGGTGGCGTAGTGCGCCCCGGTGCGCGGGTCGGTGCGGGTGAGGGGCTGCTCGTAGTCCAGCAGCAGTCCCTCGTGGCTGGCGAAGAACTCGGCCTCCAGCAGCCCGGCCGGGTCGCAGCCGCAGGCTTGCAGGAAGCGCAGGGCGCGGTCCACACCGTCGGCCAGTTCCTCGTAGCGGCGGGCCTCGGCGGAGTCCTCCAGGAAGCCGCGGTTCCACTGGTGGGCCTGGTAGAGGGAGGCGCTGCCGCCGGCCGCGAAGCCGCGGACCAGGTTGAGGGTGACCGCCGACGCCTCGTACATCCGCCGCAGCCGCGCCGGGTCCGGGCGGCGGGCCGCCTCGGTGAACTCCGGGCCGTTGACCGCGTCGCCCCGGTAGGAGGGCAGGCTGAGGCCGTCACGGGTCTCGTCCGGCTGGGAGCGGGGCTTGGCGTACTGCCCGGCCAGCCGGCCGATCTTCACGACCGGGACGCCGCTCGCGTAGGTCAGCACCACCGCCATCTGCAGCAGGGTGCGCAGCTTGGCGGTGACCGCGTCCGCGGTGAGGCCGCCGAAGGTCTCGGCGCAGTCGCCGCCCTGAAGGACGAAGGCCTCGCCGGCGGCGACGGCGGCCATCCGGTCGGTCAGCCGGTCGCACTCCTCGGCGAGGACCAGGGGCGGGGCGGCCGACAGGTCGGCGACCACCTCGCGCAGCGCCGCCTGGTCCGGCCACTGCGGTTGCTGGGCCGCCGGCAGGGAACGCCAGGCGGCAGGTGCTCCGGTCTGCGGAATTCGATTCATCACGGCCCTCGGATGGGAACGGAAATCGCTGGCCCGCTCATTGCAGCCCGGCCGCGGAAAGAAGGTCAAGCGTCCGCGAATTGGCCTGCTCCCACACCGGAGAACTGGTCTGACCGCCTTCCGGGACGAACGGATTGACTGGGGGCCATTCGTTCACCGGCCGTACCCAGCCGGCCATTCACGATGAGGATTCCGATGCCAGACGCGCCATCGCACCCTCCGTTCGCCGTCCGGCTCGGCACCGCGCCGCTGCCGCCGCACGACCCGCTGGAGCTGTACACGCGGCTGGGCGACCGGCTCGGCGCGGAGCAGGTGTACCTGCTGGAGAGCCTGACCGAGTCCGGCCGGCAGGGCGGGCCCGCGGTGCTCGGCTGCGGTCCGCTCGCCGAGATCCGGCTGTACGGCTCGTACCTGGAGATCGACGGGATCGCGGAGCTCGCCCCGGTGCTGCGGGCGACCGCCGAGGCGGCGGGCCTCACCCCCGCCGCGGACGCCCCCGGGCGGCTGGAGGCCCCCGACCCGGCCCGCGTCTGGGAGTTCCTGCGGCGCGCGCAGGGCCTGTTCGGCCTGGAGCCTGGCCTGCCCGGCGACCGCTTCCACTTCGGCTTCCTGGCCCGGTTCGGCTACGACGCGGCCTGGCACATGGAGGACCTGCCGGCCCGGGCGCTGCCGCCGGCCCGCCCGGACGCCGTGCTGACGCTGTTCCGCGACAGCGTGCACTACGGCACCGACGGCGCGCCGGTCCTGCGGACGGCCGACAGCCCGGCCTTCGGCGAGCACGGCCGGCACGACCTCGCGGGCGCGGCCCGGGAGGCGGCCGGGCAGGAGCCGCAGGCCGCGTGCCCGCCGGCCGCCCGCCCGCAGTCCGTGCACGACAGCGTGGACCGCGACACCTTCCACGGCTGGGTCCGGCGCTGCCTGGAGCACATCGGGGTCGGCGACATCTACCAGATCCAGGTCGGCCACCGGATCGACGTCCGCACCGCGCTGACGCCGGTCGAGGTCTACCGGCGGCTGCGCTCGCGCAACCCCTCCCCGCACATGTACCTGCTCCCGAACGGCGAGGGCACGCTGATCGGCGCCAGCCCCGAGCTGCTGTTCCGGATCGAGGACGGCCGGATCGTGATGCGCCCGATCGCCGGCACCACGCGCCGCGACCAGGACGAGGAGGAGAACGAGCGGCGGATCAAGGCCCTGCTGGCGAGCACCAAGGAGCAGGCCGAGCACGTCATGCTCGTCGACCTCTCCCGCAACGACATCAGCCGGGTCTGCAAGCCGCACACCCTGACGGCCGACGACCTGATGGTGGTGGAGACCTTCTCGCACGTCTTCCACCTGGTGTCCACGGTCAGCGCCGAACTGGAGGAGGACGCCGACGTGTGGCGGTCGCTGTGCGCGACCTTCCCGGCCGGCACCATGACCGGCGCGCCCAAGCTGCGCGCCATGGAGATCATCCACGAGATCGAGCGGGAGCCGCGCGGGGCCTACGCCGGCGCCGTCGGCCTGATCGACGTCGGCGGCTGGAGCGAACTGGCGCTGTGCATCCGCACGATCGCGCACGACGGCGCGGTGTACTCCGTGCAGAGTTCCGCGGGGATCGTCGCCGACTCGACCCCCGAGGGCGAGTGGAACGAGACGTTGGCGAAGCTGGGCGCCGCCTACTGGGCCCTGACGGGTGAGGAGTTGACGGCGTGAAGGTTCTGCTGGTGGACGCGCGGGACAGCTTCGTCCACATCATCGACCAGTACCTGCGGGCGCTCGGCGCGGACACCGAGGTGGTCCGCTCGCACACCCGCACCCCCGAGCAGCTGGCCGCGACCGCGCCCGACGCGGTCGTGCTCGGCCCCGGCCCCGGGCACCCGGCGGCCTCCGGCCACGTCGAGCTCGTCCACCACTTCGCCGGGAAGGTCCCGCTGCTCGGCGTGTGCCTGGGCCACCAGGCGATCGGCCTGGCGTTCGGCGGGCGGGTCCAGGTCGCCGACCGGCTGATGCACGGGCGCACCAGCACCGTGACGCACGACGGGCGCGGCCTGTTCGCCGGCCTCGGCAACAGCCTCACCGCGACCAGGTACCACTCCCTGATCGTCACCCAGCCGCTGCCCGAGGACCTGGAACTCACCGCGACCGCCGACGACGACGGCTACGTCATGGGCATGCGGCACCGCAGCCTGCCCATCGAGTCGGTGCAGTTCCACCCCGAGAGCATCACCACCACCGGCGGCATGCAGCTGCTGGAGAACTTCCTCGCGGTCGGCGCCGGGCGCTGACCGCACGCACATCGGAATCGACGAGCGGAATGGGTGACCAGTGACAGGGAATGGTGAATCGCGCAGCTGGCCGCAGCTGCTCGCGGCGCTGATCGGCGGGACGGACCTGAGCACCGCCGACACCGCCTGGGCGATGGACCGGGTGATGCGCGGCGAGGCGGCGCCGGCGCAGCTGGCCGGGTTCCTGGTGGCGCTGCGGGCCAAGGGCGAGACCGCCGAGGAGGTCGACGGGCTGGTTCGGGCCGCGCGCGAGCACACGGTGCGGGTCGACGTGCCGGGGCCGACGCTGGACATCGTCGGCACCGGCGGGGACGGCGCGAAGACCGTGAACGTGTCCACCATGGCCGCGATCGTGGCGGCCGCCGCCGGGGCCCGGGTGGTCAAGCACGGCAACCGCTCGGCCTCCTCCGCCTCCGGCTCGGCGGACGTGCTGGAGCGGCTCGGCATCGCGCTGGAGCTCTCGGCCGAGGAGGTGGCCCGCTCGGTGCGCGAGGTCGGGATCGGCTTCTGCTTCGCCCCCGCCTTCCACCCGGCGTTCCGCCACGCGGCCGTCGCCCGCAAGGAGTTGGGCGTTCCGACGGCGTTCAACGCGCTGGGCCCGCTGACCAACCCGGCCTCGCCCACGGCCATGGCGGTCGGCGTCGCCGATCCCCGGCTGGGCCCGCTGATCGCCGCCGTGTTCGCCCGCCAGGGCGTGGACGCGCTGGTCTTCCGGGGCGACGACGGCCTCGACGAACTGTCCGTCTCCACCACCTCGACGGTCTGGACGGCGACCACCGGCCGGTTCGTGCAGGAGCGGCTCGATCCGCGCGAACTCGGGATCGCCACGGCGGCCCCGGACGCGCTGCGCGGCGGCGACGCCGCCCACAACGCGGGCGTGGTCCACGCCGTCCTGGACGGCGAGCAGGGCCCCGTCCGCGACGCCGTCCTGCTGTCCGCGGCGGCTGGCCTGGCGGCGCTGACGCCCTCCGAACAGCCGGTCGTCGAGCGGCTGGCGGCCGCGCTGCCCCGGGCCGCCGAGGCGGTCGACTCGGGCGCGGCGGCCGCCCTGCTGAAGCGCTGGGCCGAGAGCGGGCCGCCGCGCGCGGGGCGGCCGGACTGAGCCGCCACCGGGCCGCCGTCGTCGGGCGGCGGCACCGGGGCGCGACGCCGACGGGGCCGCGGGGGCCGCCGCGGGGGGGGGCGCCCGCGGGGCCGGCCGGGGGGGGCGGGGGGGGGCGCGACACCGCGACGCCCCCCGACCGGACCCC
>NZ_JBHXTQ010000116.1:0-19325 GCF_042677305.1 Kitasatospora sp. NPDC127121
GCCCGCTACTTTTTTTATAACCCCCCCCCCCTGAAACCGTTGGGGGTCCCGACCGGGTCCCCCCGCACCCCCCCCCGATCCTGTTCCCCCACCCGCACGAGGCGGGTGGAACCCTCAGCAGATCCGCGGGAGTTGCTCCCCCATCGGCAGGTCGATGACGCGGGTGCCGCCGAAGGGGGTACGGCAGACGACCATGCCGGGGTGGTCCGCCACGCACTCGCCGATCACTGCCGAGCGCGCGCCCAGCGGGTGCGCCCGCATCGCGGCGAGGACGGCGTCGGCGTGCTCGCGCGGGACGAAGGCGACCAGCTTGCCCTCGTTGGCGACGTAGAACGGGTCGAGACCGAGGATGGCACAGGCGTTGGCGACCTGCGCGGGCACGGGGACGGCGCGCTCGTTCACCACGACACCCACCCGGGCGGCCTCGGCGATCTCGCCGAGCGCCGCCGCGAGGCCGCCCCGGGTGGGGTCGCGCAGGACGTGCAGGTCGGGTGTGACGGCCAGCATCGCGGCCACCAGTGAGCCGAGGGCCGCGCAGTCGCTCTCGATCTCAACGCCGAATTCCAGGCCCTCGCGCACACTCATGATGGCCACGCCGTGCAGGCCGATCTCACCGCTGACGATCACCACGTCGCCGGGCGCGGCGCGCTGCGGCCGGATGTCGACTCCGGCGGGGACGAGGCCGATGCCGGCGGTGTTCAGGTACACGCCGTCGCCGTGCCCGGCCTCGACGACCTTGGTGTCGCCGGTGACCACCTCCACCCCGGCGGCCCGGGCGGCGGCGCCCAGCGCCTGGGCGACGTGCGCGACCACGGCCGTCTCCACGCCCTCCTCCAGGATGAAGCCGCAGGACAGATAGGCCGGCTGGGCCCCGCTCATGGCCAGGTCGTTGACGGTGCCGTTGACCGCGAGGTCGCCGATGCTGCCGCCGGGGAAGAAGAGCGGCCGCACGACGTAGGAATCGGTGGAGAAGGCGAGTCTGGCACCGCCGAGCTCGACGACCGCCGAGTCCGCGAGCCCGGCGAGCACCGGCCCGCCGAAGGCCGGGGCGAACAGGTTCGCCACCAGTTCGGCCGACAGCACCCCGCCTCCGCCGTGCCCCATCACCACCCGGGGGTGGTCGCGCAGCGGCAGTGGACAGCTCCATCCGAGGAGGTCCGGGGCGCCGCCGGCGCCGGTCTGGGTCTGGGTCTGGGTCTGGGTCTGGGTCTGGGTCTGGGTCTGAGTCTGGGTCTGGGTCTCAGCCAACGGGGCTCGCCTCCCGGGCCATGCCCGGCGCGTCGAGCCGCCGGTAGAGGTAGTAGGCGGCGCAGGCGCCCTCGCTGGAGACCATGGTGGCGCCGAGCGGGGTGCGCGGGGTGCAGGCGGTGCCGAAGGCCTCGCACTGGTGCGGCTTGAGCAGCCCCTGGAGGACTTCCCCGCTGCGGCACTGCGCGGGTTCGACGGTGGTGATCCGCGCGACGTCGAAACGGTGCTCGGCGTCGTGGTCGCGGTAGCGCGGGGAGAGTCGCCAGCCGCTGTCCGGGATGACGCCGATGCCGCGCCAGGCTCGGTCGGTCACTTCGAAGACGTCCTCCAGCATGGCCCGGGCCGCCGGGTTGCCCTCCGGGCGCACGGCCCGCGCGTAGGCGTTGTCGACGGTGTGCTCGCCGCGCTCCAACTGCCGTACGGTGCGCCGGATTCCCTCCAGGATGTCCAGCGGTTCGAAGCCGGTGACGACGATCGGCACCCGGTGGCGTTCGGCGAGCGCGGGGTATTCGTCGATGCCCATCACGCTGCACACGTGTCCGGCGGCGAGGAAGCCCTGGACCCGGCACTGCGGCGAGTTCATGATGGCCTCGATGGCGGGTGGCACCCGTACGTGCGAGACCAGCATGCTGAAGTTGCCGATGCCCCGCTTCCTGGCCTGGTACACGGCCATGGCGTTGGGTGGTGCGGTCGTCTCGAAGCCGATGCCGAAGAAGACGACCTCCCGGTGCGGGTTCTCCTCGGCGATCCGCAGCGCGTCCAGCGGGGAGTACACCACCCGGACGTCGCCGCCCTCGCCGCGCACCCGGAAGAGGTCGCGGCCGGTTCCGGGCACGCGCAGCATGTCGCCGAAGGAGCAGAAGATCACCTCGGGCCGGGCCGCGATCTCCAGCGCCTTGTCGATCACCTCCAGCGGGGTGACGCATACCGGGCAGCCCGGGCCGTGGATCAACTCGACCTCGGGCGGCAGCAGTTGGTCGATCCCGTGGCGGATGATGCTGTGCGTCTGGCCGCCGCACACCTCCATCAGCGCCCACGGCCGGGTGACCGTCGCCCTGATGTCGGCGAGCAGACCACCGGCCAGCTCGGGGTTCTGGAACTCCTCCAGGTATCTCACCGTTCCTCCTCCTGCTTCGCCGAGGACACCGCAGTCGCCGCAGCCGCGGCCTCCCAGGGGTCGCCGAACTCCTCCTGGAGCAGGCCGAGTTCCTCGAACAGCTGCAAGGTCCGGCGGGCCGATTCCTCGTCCAGCCGCTGCAGCGCGAACCCGACGTGGACGATGGCGTACTCGCCCACCTTCAGGTCCGGCAGGTATTCCAGGCACACGTCCTTGACGACCCCGCCGAAGTCGACGACCGCCATCCTGGTCCCGTCGCGTTCCGCGATCTCCAACACTCTTCCGGGTACCGCCAGGCACATTGCGGTCTCCCTCCTCTCTCCGGTTCCTCCGAACCTGCCGAACTCCGTACGTGCGGGGCGCTCAGCCGTCGGCCCGCGCCGCCACCATCAACTGGCCGAGCGCGAGCCCCGCGTCGTTGGGCGGCACCCGGCGGTGCCGCAGCACGGTGAACCCGTCCTCCGTCAGACCCCGCGCGCATGCCGAGGACAGCAGCGCGTTGGCGAAGACGCCGCCGCTCAGCGCGACCGTCCCGGTGCCGTGCCGCCGCCTGATATCGGCGCACACCGCCCGCACCAGCGCGGCCACCGCCGCATGGAACCGGGCGGCGATCAGCCCGGGCGGCGCCCCTGCTGCCAGGTCCGCCACCACCGCAGCCAGCACCGGCCCGGGTCGGGCGGTCATCATCCCGCCCTCGTCGACGAGTTGGAATGCGTAGCCCTCCCCCGGGCCGGGCACCGGCCCGTGCGCGAGGGCGGCCGCCTCCAGCTCGATCGCCGCCTGCGCCTCGTACCCGGCTTTCTGGCAGACCCCGGCCAGCGAGGACACCGCATCGAACAGCCGGCCCATGCTGGAGGTCGGCACGCAGTTCACCGATCTATCCAACTGCTGTGACAGCAGTCGGAGTTCGCCTTCAGGGCAGGAGCGCACCGGCGGCAGACCGGCCGCCCACGGGAGCCCCGCCGCCCGCAGATGGGCCAGCGCCATCCGGTACGGACGCACCACGGCCGCATCGCCCCCCGGCAGCGGAACGTAGTCGAGCCGGGCGAGACGCCGAAAGCCCCGGTAGTCGGCCAGCAGCGCCTCTCCGCCCCACACCGCGCCGTCCACTCCGTAACCGGTGCCGTCGAAGGCGATCCCGATCACGGGCCGGCTGCCGTCGAGGCCGTGCTCGGCCATCACCGAGGCGATGTGCGCGTGGTGGTGCTGGACGTCCCGTACCTCACGGCCCCGGGCCGACCTGCGCACGTGCCGGGCGGAGCGGTAGCCGGGGTGGCGGTCGACGACGAGCACCTCGGGCTGCACGCCGGTGACAGCCCCGAGGTGGTCCACCGCGCGGTCGAACGCCCGCAGGGTGGCGAGGTCGTCCATGTCGCCGAGGTGGCCGGACAGCCAGGCGTAGCCGTCCCGGGCCAGCGCGAAGGTGTTCTTGAGGTCGCCGCCCGCGGCCAGCGCGGGCCGCACCGACACCGGCAGGGGCACCGGGAGCGGCACGTAGCCGCGCGAGCGCCGTACCGGCAGCAGGTGCCCGTCCACCACCCGCACCACGGAGTCCTCGCAGGGCACGTGGATGGGGCGGTCGTGGGTGAGCCAGCCGTCGACCAGCGGGGCGAGACGGGCGAGGGCCTCCCGGTCGTCCGTCACGATGGGCTCGCCGGACAGGTTCGCGCTGGTCATGACCAGCAGTCCGGGGCCGGGAGGGGCGAGCAGGAGGTGGTGCAGCGGGGTGTACGGCAGCAGCACGCCGAGGTCGGGGCTGCGCGGAGCGGCTGCTTCCAGCTCCGCGAGCCGGTGTGCCCCCCGGCGCAGCAGCACGATCGGCCGCACCGGGCCGGTGAGCAGTTCCTCCTCGACGGGCCCCAGCTCCACCGCCCCGGATGCCGCCAGTGCCCTGAGCTGTTCGAGGTCGCGGGCCATCAGGGCGAAGGGCTTGTCGCCGCGCCGCTTGCGCCGGCGCAGCAGGGCGACGGTATCCGCGTCGGTGGCGTCGCAGGCCAGGTGGTAGCCGCCGATGCCCTTGACGGCCAGGACCGCTCCGCAGGTGATCAGGCGCCGGGCCTCGGTGAGCGCCTGCTCGCCGTCGAGCACGGGGAGCCCGGGGACGGACAGGGTGAGGGTCGGGCCGCAGGTGTGGCAGGCGACGGGCTGGGCGTGGAAACGCCGGTCGGCCGGGTCGGCGTACTCGCGGGCGCAGTCGGGGCACATCGCGAAGGCCGCCATCGTGGTGTTGGCCCGGTCGTACGGCAGGGCGGTGACGATGGTGTGCCGGGGCCCGCAGTTGGTGCAGCTGATGAACGGGTGCCGGTAGCGACGGTCGGCGGGGTCGGCCAGTTCGGCGAGGCAGTCGGCGCAGGTGGCGGTGTCCGGGGGGATCTGGGTGCGGTGCGGTCCGTCGGCGCGGGAGGGTGTGATGACGAAGCCCGGTGTGCCGGTGACGGCCAGCGGCTGGTGGTCCACCGAGGCGACGTCGGCGAGCCGGGGCGCGTCGCTGGCGATGCGTCGGCAGAACGCGGTCACCGCCTCGCCGGTGCCCTCGATCTCGGCGAGTACGCCCTCGCCGGTGTTGGTGACGCTGCCGGACAGGCCGAGTTCGGTGGCGAGGGTGAAGACGAACGGTCGGAATCCGACGCCTTGGACGAGTCCGCGCACGGCGACCCGGCGGCGCTGGAGCAGGGGCGGCTGCTGATCCGTGGTCACGACAGGTCCACGGCCGGGTGCGGGTGGTCGTGGGCCCCCGCGTGGGCGTGGTCGTTGCCGTTGCCGTGGCTGTGGTTGTTGCCGTGGTCGTGGGTGTGGTCGTGGTCGTGGCTGTGGTCGTGGGTGTGGTCGTGCGCGCCGGCCATCACCGGCCGGTGGACCTGCACGCCGGCCAGCACCGCGAGCGCCCGGTCCAGCAGCGCCCCGGCACCCTGCCCGGTGCGGGCCGAGGTGAAGACCACCTCCACCCCCGGGTTGACCCGCGCGACGCTCGCGAGGAAGGCGGCTTCGTCGAACTGTGCCGCGACGGCGAGGTCCGCCTTGGTGACCAGCACCAGGTTGGCCAGTCCGAAGGCGGTCGGGTACTTGAGCGGCTTGTCCTCTCCCTCGGTGACCGAGGCGAGGACGACCCGCAGCGACTCGCCGAGATCGTAGGAGGCGGGGCAGACCAGGTTGCCGACGTTCTCGACGAACAGCAGCCGGGTGTCCGGCGGCAACCAGCCGGCCAGGTGCCCTCGCAGCATCGCCGTCTCCAGGTGGCACAGGCCGTCGGTGAGGACCTGCTTCACCGGCGCGCCCGAACGGGCCAGCCGACGCGCGTCGTTCTCGGTGGCGAGGTCGGCGGTGAGGGCCGCGACGGGCACCTCGCGCTCCCGGGCCAGGCCGAGTTCGGCCTCCAGGAGCGCCGTCTTGCCGCTGCCCGGGCTGGACAGCAGGTTCACCACGGCGGTGCCCCGGGCGGCCAGTTCCGCCCGCAGCCGCCGGGCGTCGTCGTCATTGCGGGCGAGAACCGCCTGCCGGAGATCGACGGTGCGACACATCGGTTTCAGCCTCCTTGATCGGTCCGGGCGCCCGCCGGGGGCTCGGACCACTCGACGCCGAGGATCTGCAGCTCACGCCCGGCCAGCAGTTCGACCCTGGCACCGGCGCAGCGCGGGCAGCCCAGGTCGGGCGGCATGCCGACGCTCCACTCGACCCCGCAGGGCGTACACTTCGCCCGTGCGGCGACAGCCTCGGTCTCCAGCACCGCACCTTCCAACAGCGTTCCGGCACAGGCCAGTTCGAAGCAGAAGTCGAGTGCCGACGGGACGACTCCGGCCAGTTCGCCGATCTGCAGCCGGACTCTGGCCACGGCGCTCTCCCCGTGTGCGCGGGCAGCCCGGTCCACCTGGTCGACGACGGCCGTCGCGATCGACATCTCGTGCATCTGTCTCGTTTCCCGCCACTGGAGGCGCCCGGCTCCTTGGGGGCGCGGGCCCGGTGTCCGGGCCCCGTGAGCAACAGGCCCCGTGAGCAACAGGCCCCATTACAGGGTGCGGCGGCGGGAACGGCTCGAAGCCGCGCCGCCGCCGTATCCGTGACTACCTGTTCGCAGCACGCCGGTGGTGGCCCCCGCGCGTACTGCTCCGCTACCGCGTCCGCTCCTACATCCGCCGGATCCGCAGGTAGCGCCTCAGGTCGGGAAGGCTCTGCCAGATCAGCGCCGCGGCTGCGGCCAGGACGGCCGCGGCGGCCGCGACGGCGAGGTTCTTCAGCATGGTGCCGCCTCTCTGTGGGTGGGTGCGTCCGTGGTGAGGACGCGCAGGATCACGGCGACCGCCTCGTCGACGGCGGCGGCCACCGGGGTGCTCAGTCCGACTCCCTCCTCCAGTGAGGCGGGTTCGCAGCCGACCACCAGGACCCGCCCGGGCGCGGTGCCGCCCGTTCCGGCGGCCAGGGTGGCGAGCAGGGCCAGTACGGCGTCCGGGCCCATCCGGTGGCCGTCCAGGACCATCGACTCCACCGGTCCGGCGTCCGCTTCGATCAGGTACACCGTCCCCGGCTCGCCACCGCGCGCAGTGGCGTCGACGAGCACCAGCGTCCGGTAGCCGTCGAGGAGTTGGTAGGCCAGGTGGACGCCGCGCACGCCCACGTCGAGGAGCTCGACGCCGGCGGGCAGCTCCCGGGCGGCGAGGCGCCGGACGGTCTCGACCCCGAAGCCGTCGTCGCCGAGGAAGATGTTGCCGACCCCGGCGACCAGGACCCGCCCGGTCCGGTCGGCGCTCACCGCTCTTCCACCAACGCGACCTCGTCCGGCTGGAAGTACCGGAAGCGGCCCTGCGCCCGCCACAGGTCGGCGCCCGGGTCGTCGTCCACGGTGACGGCCAGGTGCACCGAACCGTCGACGTCGTGCAGCACCGCCTCCACCAGCGCGGTTCGCCCGTGCAGGAACAGGTCCTGGGCGTCGGTGCGGCGGCGACCGGGCCGGAGCCGCACCCGGCTGCCGGCGGCGACCGGGCGGCCGTCGATCATCACCTGGTCCCGTCCGGGGTCGGTCTGCGGGTCGTTGCCCGGATCCCACCAGGGCCGGTCCGCCCCGGCTTCGGGGTCGGTGAGTTCGCGCAGCCCCCGGACGGCGCCGTGCAGCCGTTCCAGGATCTCGGGGGGCATCGAGTCGGCGAGGTCGATCACCGCGCCGGCCCGGTCGTCGGTGCCCCGGGCCTCGCGCTTCTCCCGCTCGGTCAGGGCCGCGGTGCGCAGCGCGAGGATCTCGTCGATCTCGGTGGCGTCGTAGAGCGCGCCGGGACTCTCGGGGGCGATGTGCGGGTGGTCCTCCAGGACGATCGGCGAGGAGAGCAGCACCTTGCCGCTGCCGGGCGGGCCTGCCAGCACGGGCCAGGTGTGCTCGTTGCGGCAGGCGCGCACCGCCTCGCCCGCCCACTCGGGCGGGTCGGTCGCCGAGAGGAAGGAGCCGCGGTCGAGGCCGAGCAGCAGGTGGGCCGAGACGAGGGCGTGTGCCAGTGCGGTCTCGCGGCGGGTGCCGGGGAACGGGTCCCAGTCGGAGGTGTTCTCCACCAGGACGGTCAGCCGCTGCGCCCGGTAGGGGCCGGGTACGTCCTGGGTGGTGATCCGCAGGCGGCCCTGGACCCGTTCCCGGCGGCGCAGGAGCCGCCCGGCCAACGTGCCGTCCTCGACGAGCCGTTCCTCGTCCTCGGACGCGTCGAGTTCGAAGCTGCGGACGGCTTCACCGGACGCCAATTCCTCTACTGGGATGAGGAGTTCGATCCGTTCCTCGACCCCTTCGTCCCAGGGGACGAGCACCCGGTCGGCGAGCTCCAGCTCATCGACGGTCCGGAATCCGCCCTGTCTGCCTGCTTCTTGGACCGTCCGCCGTTGCAGGCGCAGGAACCGCAGTTCGACGGCCAGCTGGTCGCCCTGGCGCGCTTCCATCACGCATTCGGTGCGCTGGTGGGAGTGCTCGCCGCTGTCGGCGCCGTAGCGCGGCGGGGTCAGGACGCCGAACTGCCAGCGCAGCCGGTTCTTGGCCGCTGACGCCCGGTAGGGGTAGAGCACGTAGCCCTCGAACAGGACGGCGTCGGCGATCTGCCGGGCGTGGGCGAACCTGTTCTCGCTCTCGTGGGCGGGCGCGGTCACCGCTCCCCCTTCGCGGTCTGGGCCGCCGTGACGGCCTGGGGTGGCTTCGCGGCCTGGGACGGCTTCACGGTCTGGGACGGCTTCGTGGTCCGGGCCGTGCCGAGCAGTTCGCGCACGGTGGCCTCCCAGGACGGCAGGGCGCGCCGGGAGCGGTAGGCGAGCAGTTCGGCCATCAGGTCGGCGGGCAGCCGGAGCCAGCCGCAGCCCGGGAAGTGCGCGTCGATCGCCTCCCGCCAGACCTTGACCGGCATCCGCACGGCGGCTTCCTGGTCCCAGGCCACCGGGGTGACCTGGAAGCCGCCGGGGCCGGCGAAGGCGGTGCCCGAGAAGAGCAGCAGCAGCGGCACGTCCCCGTCGTCCAGTGCCGCGAGGTAGCGGGCGGCGGAGACGTCCATGTCGTAGGTGCAGGGCACCACCAGGTCGGTCTCGGTCTCGCCGGTGAACGCGCCGACCAGCAGCGGGACCTGGGCGAACTGGACCGGGTGGAGGGTGCCGGCCCAGCGTGAGCGCTCGCCGAACAGGTCGGTCAGCCGCCCGCCCTCGGCGTCGCCGTAGCGGCGCCGGGCCGGTTCGATCCGCAGCTGGCAGCGCAGCGCCAGCGCGTGCACCCGCACCTCGGCGGGGGCGGTGATGCGCAGCCGGAAGACCAGGGCGGGCCCGGCGGCGTAGGGATCGGCCCGCACCCCGGTGCAGGCGAAGGAGATCGAGGTCACCGGGCGCCGCCTTCGGGGAGGACGCGGGACCGGGCGGCCAGGCGCTCGAAGAAGGCGGTCTGTTCGGCGCGCGCCTCGGCCCCGCCGTCGAAGCCCTTCCAGCAGCGCCGCAGTCGGCCGACGAGTTCGTAGCAGACGTCGACCGGCACCAGGTAGCACTGGATGCCGTCGGTGTCGCGCCGCAGCAGCAGCGCCTCCACGTCCGGCCGCAGTGCGGCGTACAGGCGGCTGCCGCCGAGCGCGGCCTGCCAGGCGGCCTCGTCGGGTTCGGCCTCGGTCGCGCCGCCCGGTCCTGGGTAGAGCAGGACGGACCGCTGCAGACGTGTGGTGCGCAGCAGGAACGCGGTGGCGACGGGGATGCCGAGGACGGCCCAGGCGTCCTCGCCGAGGGGGTGTGCCGGGTCGGTCAGGTAGCGGTCGGGGACGGCGTGGTAGCGGCCGTCGGCCGCGCCGGGCTGCTGGAACAGCAGGGCGCAGGCGGTGCAGGCGCAGGTGAGCGCCTGCTGGTCGGTGTCCGCCAGGTGGCGGTGCTCGGCGGGCAGGTGCCGGCCGCAGAACTCGCAGCGTTGCGGCTGCGGGGGTGCGGGCTCCCGCAGCCGGCGCAGCAGCGCGGTGCCGGGCCGGTCGAGCTGGCGGAAGGTCATCGCGGGCCCGCCGGGGGCCGAGCGCCGATCTGCAGCAGTTCCGCGGGGCGTTCGAGTTCGACCGCGGTGACCTCGGGCGCGTGGCAGGCCAGGGCGTTCTCGATGTCCTGTTCGCCGCACCCGCAGCCGCTGCGGGTGCGGCGCAGCCGGGCGGTGCCGGTGGCGGGGTCGAAGGCGGCCAGGTCGACCGGTTCGGGCAGGGTGGCGAGTGCGCGGGTGATGCGGGCGGTGACGTCCTCGGGGTGCAGGTCGTGCAGGACGAGCAGCCCGGCGAGCGACGGTTCGTCCAGCAGCCGGGCCAGCGCGGCGGGCGGCAGGGCCTGGACGAGGCGGGCCAGGGCGTCGCCGTAGAGGGCCATCAGTTCGCGGACGAGGTGCTCGCCGGCCTCCTGCGCGTCGGCGCCGGCCAGGTGGTCCAGGGCCTCCTGGATGCGGGCCCCCGTCTGTTCCGGGGTCATGCGGTGAGTCCGCTCAGCCCGGTGGGCACGTGCATGGTCTGCACCGTCCTGCCGTCGCCCAGGTACATGTGGACGCCGCAGGGCAGGCAGGGGTCGAAGCTGCGCACGGCGCGCATGATGTCGATGCCCTTGAAGGTCTCCGGGGGGTTCTCCTCGAAGATCGGGGTGTTCTGGACGGCGTCCTCGTAGGGGCCGGGGGTGCCGAAGCTGTCGCGGACGCTGGCGTTCCACGGGGTCGGCGGGTAGGGGTGGTAGTTGGCGATCTTGCCGTCCCGGATCACCATGTGGTGGGACAGCACGCCGCGTACGGCCTCGGTGAAGCCGCAGCCGATCGACTCGTCCGGCACCTCGAAGCGCTCCCAGGTCTGGCTGCGCCCGGCGCGGACCTCGTCGAGCGCCTTCTCGGCGAAGTGCAGGGCCGCGGCGGCCGCGTAGGCCTGGAAGTAGGTGCGGGCGCGGTTGCGTTCGATGGCGTTGCTCCACTGCGGGATCTTCCACTCGAAGGTGGTCTCCGGCTTGGTCATGGAGCGCGGCAGGTTGATCTGCACGCTGTGTCCGGTGGCCTTGATGTAGCCGATGTCGACCAGTCCGGACAGCGCGGTGGACCACAGGCGGGCGATCGGACCGCCGCCGGTGTCGAGGGCGAGGTAGTCCTTGCCGTCGAACCAGCGGGGGGACATCACCCAGCTGTACTTGTCGTCGAAGTCGCGTTTCTGCGGGGCGGGGATGGTGTGCTGGTTCCAGGGGTGGCGGGGGTCGACGGGGTTGCCCAGCGGGTCGTGGGTGACGAAGAGCTCCTTGCCCTGCCAGTCCTCGTAGTAGGAGCTGCCGAGCAGGATGCGGATGCCGAGGTTGATCTCGGTGAGGTCGTTGGTGACGAGTTTGCCGTCCACCACGATGCCCGGGGTGACGAACATCCGCCGGCCCCAGTCCGTCATGTTGCGGTAGGTGAAGTCGCAGTGGTCCGGGTCGTTGAGGCTGCCCCAGCAGCCGAGCATGACGCGGCGCCGGCCGACCTCCTCGTAGCCGGGCAGGGCCTCGTAGAAGAAGTCGAAGAGGTCGTCGTGCAGCGGCACGACCTTCTTCATGAATTCCACGTAGCGCATCAGCCGGGTCAGGTAGTCGGTGAACAGCTGGACGGTGGCCACCGTGCCGACGCCGCCGGGGTAGAGGGTGGAGGGGTGCACGTGGCGGCCCTCCATCAGGCAGAACATCTCCCTGGTGTAGCGGCTGACCTGGAGCGCCTCGCGGTAGAACTCGCCCTCGATGGGGTTCAGTGAGCGCATGATGTCGGCGATGGTGCGGTACCCGTGGTCGCCGGCGTGGGGTGCCTCGGTGCGTTCGGCCAGTTCCAGGACGCCGGGGTTGGTCTCGCGGACCATCTTCTCGCAGTAGTCGACCCCGACCAGGTTCTCCTGGAAGATGTTGTGGTCGAACATGTACTCGGCGGCCTCGCCGAGGTTGATGATCCACTCGCCGAGGTGCGGGGGCTTGACCCCGTAGGCCATGTTCTGCGCGTAGACCGAACAGGTGGCGTGGTTGTCGCCGCAGATGCCGCAGATCCGGCTGGTGATGAAGTGCGCGTCGCGCGGGTCCTTGCCGCGCATGAAGACGCTGTAGCCGCGGAAGACCGAGGAGGTGCTGTAGCACTCCGCGACCTTCTTCTGCTTGAAGTCGATCTTCGTGTGGATGCCCAGGCTGCCCACGATCCGGGTGATCGGGTCCCAGGACATCTCCACCAGACCGTTGCCGTCGCCGGCCGTCCTGGTCGTCGGTGCCATCGTCTGTCATGCCCTTCTGTCAGCGGGAGGAGGCTCTGCAACGGCCCGCCCGCCCCGGGCGGGGCGGGCGGGCCGAAGGGGGAAAGGGGTCACCACGGCGGGCGGTAACCGGTGGTCAGGCGGCGCCCGGTGTGCCGCCACTTGGGCTCCTGGTCGACCGTCCGGCCCGTGATCGTGCGCAGGCGGCGGATCACCGCCCCGTACGCCGAGCTGGCGCCCGTGGAGACCCGGGAGCCGGGCGGCGGGTCCATGAACGGCATGAACTTGTCGGGGAAGCCCGGCATGGTGCAGGCGATGCAGATGCCGCCGACGTTGGGGCAGCCGCCGATGCCGTTGATCCAGCCGCGTTTGGCGACGTTGCACTTGACGACCGGGCCCCAGCAGCCGAGGCGCACCAGGCACTCGGGCGTGCCGTAGTCGGTGGCGAACTGGCCCTGTTCGTAGTACCCGCCGCGGTCGCAGCCCTCGTGCACGGTCGCGCCGAACAGCCAGGCCGGACGCAGCTTGTCGTCCAACGGGATCATCGGCGCGGAACCGGCCAGCTGGTACAGCAGGTAGGTCAGCGTCTCGGCGAAGTTGTCGGGCTGGATCGGGCAGCCCGGCACGCAGACGATCGGCAGGCCCGCCTTGGACTTCCAGTCCCAGCCCAGGTAGTCGGGCACGCCCATGGCACCGGTCGGATTGCCGGCCATCGCGTGGATGCCGCCGTAGGTGGCACAGGTGCCGATGGCGACCACCGCGGTGGCCTTGGGGGTGAGGCGGTCCAGCCACTCACTGGTGGTGATCGGCTGGCCGGTGTCCGGGTCGTCGCCGAAACCGCACCAGTAGCCCTCCTCCTTGATCGTCTCGTTCGGGATGGAACCCTCGACGACCAGGACGAAGGGGTCGAGCTCGCCGCGGTCCGCCTTGAAGAACCACTCCACGAAGTTGTCCGCGCCCTGGACCGGACCGCACTCGAAGTCGATCAGCGGCCAGTGGACGGCGACCTTCGGCAGGCCGGGGAGTGCGCCGGTGACGATCTCCTCGATGCTGGGCTGCATCGCCGCGGTCAGGGAGACCGAGTCCCCGTCGCAGCTCAGACCCGCATTGATCCAGAGAATGTGCACCACGGCGGCGTCGGCTGAAGTTGTTGCAACCGCACCCATGAGGATGCCTCCTCAAAAAAACGGGAGCCGGACAGATAGGCTCAAAAAATTCATAGCAGCAGTTCAGTCCGGCCGCCGGTCCAGAGAGCCGGGCCGGTCGCTCGAAGGGACGCAAGTCGGCGCACCCGTCCGGGTGGCCGTCGGACGGGCTCGGCGAGCCACCGAAAACGCCGCGCCACCGTGCCCGGGCGGGCGCGGTGGCGCGGGGACGTCGGTGGCGCGGGGGTGTCAGGAAATCATGAAGTCCCGGACCGGCAGGGGGCGGTTGACCACCCGGACGTCGCCGATCCAGCCGTGGAACACCTGGTTGAGCGCGCCGCCGTACTCGTAGCCGCCGAGCAGCCAGGGGTGGCCGAGGGTGCTGAGGCCCTCGGACGGTGTCGAGGGGTTGCGGACGACCTCGCAGCCGTTCACGTACATCCGGGTGAGCCGCTTGTTGTTGACGACCGCGACGTGCCACCAGGCGCCGAGCGGGAGTTCGTGGCCCCAGTTGGTGACGGGGCCGCTCAGGTTGGTCGGGTAGACGCACCACTGCAATTCCCGCCCGCCGGACAGGCTGAGCGTGGCGACCGGCTCCTGCGGGTCGGTGTCGGGGCCGCTCTTCCCCGCCTCCCCGCTGGTGCCCCAGCGGCTGAGCAGCGCCGTCCAGGCGTTGCGGCCGGCGTCCCAGTCGGCCGGCAGCTTGAAGAACGCCTCGAAGGTGTAGCCCTGCTGGAAGGTGTCGGCGTTCATCGGGGCCTTGGCGACGGTCTGCAGGTAGGCGCCCTGGACCGGCTTGCCCCGGCCCGCGAAGTAGAGGCTGCCGCGGCCGGGCTGGTCGGGGTGGGACTCGGTGGACCAGGTGAGCGTCCCGGCCGGGCTGCCCGGGGCGGTCTGGCTCACGAGGTCGTTGCCGTGGCCGCTCAGGTCCTTGACGACCTGGGAGTCGGCGACGGCGCTGCCGTCCGGCCGTCCGCCGTCGAAGCGCCAGTAGGCGACCGTGCCCGGGATCGTCAGCTGCCGCGCGGGGCGGGCCGGGCGGGCCGGGACCGGGGCGAAGCCGGCGAACCGCCGCGCGAAGTCCACCTGCACCGAGAAGCTGTCCACCGGGCCGGTCAGCTCGATCTCCTCGCTGGCGAGGCGGTTGACCTTCTCGGCCGCCAGCTGCTGGATCCAGGGCGAGTACGTCCGCACGTCGATGGTGTTGCGGTCCAGGTCGAATCGGTAGGCGCGGATCATCGCCGCGCCGCCGTAGTACCGGTTCTGGTAGTTGGTGATGTGGACGTGGACGTCGTGGCCGGCCTTGTTGGTCAGCGTGGTGCTGCCGGGCGGCCAGTAGTGGCCGTTCAGGGTGAGGAAGATCTGGTCGTTGCCGCTGATCAGCCTGTCCCAGAGGGCGTGCCCGTGGTCGGACAGCTGGGCGGCGCCGCCGTCGTCGGCGTAGGCGAGGTCGTGGGTGGTGAGGATGACCGGCACGGTCGGGTGCTGGGCGATCACCGAGTTCGCCCAGGCGAAGCCGCGGTCGGACAGCCGCCAGTCCAGCGAGAGCACCATCCAGTCCCGGCCGGCTCCCCGGAACAGGTGGTAGGTGTTGTAGCCGTCCGGGCTCGCGCCCTTGAAAGTCGCAGAGCGGGCGAACCGGGCCGGGTTGAAGGTGTCCAGGTACGCCGTCCGGCCCCGCTGGTCGTCGCCGCCCGATCCGACGTCGTGGTTGCCGGCCAGGACGCTGTAGGCCGCGCCGTGGCGGTCGAGGAGGGTGAAGGCCTTGCCCGCGGCGGCGAACTCCTCGGCCTTGCCGTTCTGGGTGACGTCGCCCAGGTGCGCGAGGAAGACGAAGTTCTCGTCGCTGCCGTCCAGCACGTGACGCAGCGAGGCCTCCAGCGGGGCGGGGTGGATCCGGTCGTCGTCGAAGAGGTACTGGGTGTCGGGCATCACCGCCAGGGAGAAGCGGGGGCCGTCCGGGTCCGGATCCCAGGCGCCCCGGCCGTCGTCCGCGGCGGCGGGCGCGCCGAAGGCGTCGGCCGTCGCGTCGGCGGGCCCGTCCGCCGCTGCCGCCGTCGCCGTCGTTGTGGAGCCCGCCCCGAGGACCGCCAGCCCGGCGCCGACCAGCCCCGTCGCGCGCAGGAAGGCGCGGCGTCCGGCCGCCGCCGGCGCGTCGGAGTCGAACCCGACGGTCCGCGGGCAGCTCGACCCGTGGTCATCGTGGGGAAGGTCGTTCTGATGGTGGTTCATCGGGGCAGCTCCTCGGGCCGTACACGGTGATCGCGACGCTAGGGGCACGACGCGGACCGCTGACCGGACGGCCGGCCTCCGCACGGTGAACGCCCGGGGAACGTCCCCCGTCGGCCACCTCCGTGGAACACGCCCACAAGGTCAGTGGCCGCCCTTGGGCTCGGTGCAGCCGCCGTCCAGGTACATGCCGTGCGGGTGGATGTCGGGCCGGGCGGTCAGCAGGCCGCTGACGCAGAGGACGGCTTCGGGGATTTCGAGGTCGAAGCCGGGGGCGCCGGCGGAGGTGCGGACGTTGACCAGCTCGGCCGGGTAGCCGAGGCGTTGGAGGGCCGCGCGGAGGCCGACTTCGTCGAGGACGGCCGGCGCGCCGGCGGGCCGCAGGGCGTCCGCGATCCGTGCCGCGTGGGCCGCGCCGCGGCATTGGGCGTCGGCGAGGAGCCTGACGGTCTGTTTGTAGGCGTGGTTCTCCGCGTACTTGTCGGCCCAGGTACCGCCGTCGCCCGTGGGGGCGGCGGCCGGGGCGGACGGCGGTGTGGCGGCGACGCCCGCGCATTTCGCCGCGACCTGGGGGAAGAGCCGGTCGTGGCGGGCCAGGGCCTCGGCTCCGGCCTGACCGGGTTCTCGGGCCGGGGTGGTCGCGGTGGCGGGGGCGCTGCCGACCGGCGTACCGCCGGTCGCGCCGCCCGGTGCGCTCACCGATCCGCAACCGGCCAGTGCCACGGCTGCCCCGGCCGCGGCCAGGCCTGTGGCCATCACGGTCCTCGCGCGCTTCATCGACCTTCTCCCCCTTGGCCATTGACCCTTGATCGCATCATTGTCGCGCACGAGGGCGGCGGCGGGCGGGTCAGTCCGCGAACGGGCCGGTGTCTCCGAAGGCGAGGCGGGTGAAGTGCTCGGCGATGCGGTGGTGGCCGGACTGGTCCGGGTGCAGGTCGTCGGGGAGCGGGTGGTCGTCGTGGTCGGTCTGGCCGTAGAGCGAACGGCCGTCCAGGTAGTGCAGGTTGAGGTCGCCGTCGGCGACGCGGGCGGCGACGATGCGGGCGAGTTCGGTCCGGATGACGGTGAGGGTGAGGCGGCCCGCCGCGGTCTCGGCCGGGTCGCCGGTGGCCCGGAAGCGCAGTGCCCCGGTGCTGAAGTCGGCGGCGAGGGGCCCCGGGGTGTCCTCCTGGATCGGGCAGAGGATCGAGGAGACGACGAGCAGCGGTGTGGCCGGGTGTCCTTCGCGGACGGTGTCGAGGAAGCCGTGCACCGCAGGGACGAAGGCGCGCAGGCGCATCACGTCGGCGTTGACGAGGTTGATGCCGATCTTCAGGCTGATCAGGTCGGCGGGGGTGTCGCGGATGGCGCGGGCGGTGAACGGGTCGAGCAGGGCGCTGCCGCCGAAGCCCAGGTTGACCAGGTCGACGCCGGCCGCGGCCGCCGTCAGGGCGGGCCAGGTGCCGGTCGGGTGGGTGGCGTTGGAGCCGTGGCTGATCGAGCTGCCGTGGTGCAGCCAGCGCCGGCGGGTGCCGTCCGGGGCCGGGGTGACGGGGGCGTCGGTGTCGAGGGCGAGGAGTTCGGTGGTCTCGGTGTGCGGGAGCCAGATCTCGACGGTCTTGTCCCGTGCGGGAAGACCGGTGAACCGGGCGGTGGCGGGCAGGCCCTGGGTCAGCTCGACGCGGCCGGTGGCCAGGTCGATGGTGCGCAGGTTGCCGCCGGACACCGTGGTCTGCGCCGTCAGCCGCCCGTCGACGAGGAGGTCGTACACCCCGTCGGGCGGGGTGGGCACGCCCACGTAGGCCCGCTTGGTCGGGACGGTGTGCAGGTCGATCGCGGTGGCGCGGGTGCGGAAGGCCAGCCGGACGCCGGTGGGCTGGGACTCGGCGATCGCGAGCTGTTCGTCGGGGAGCTGCCGGCGGGCCCGGGCGGGCAGGCGGTGCGGCAGCAGGCCGCGCCCGGTGTGCTCGACGTCGAGGTGGCCGTGCAGCAGGGCCTCGGTGACGGGGGTGGTGAAAGAGGTGTTCATCGCTGTTCCATCGCGTTCTGTGCGGGTCCTGCCCGTGCCGTGCACCTTCTGCCATCCGGCTATAGCCAGTATGGGATTACCTAATGAGTTTAGGCAAATGGGATTGCAGCCTTGGATTCCAGGTCTCGGATTCCCAGGCCTTGGCTGTCGGCGGCTGCGGCTGCGGCCGCGGCGTCAGCCCGCCAGGATGACCGTCTCCGCCGGGCCGGAGAAGCCAGCCTGCTGGGCCGGGGCGCCGGTCGCGGCGAGGCGGCGGTGCTCCTGCGGACTGACACCGCGGACGCGCTTGAAGGCCGCCGAGAGGGCGAAGGCGTTGCTGTAGCCGACCTTGCGGGCCGCGAAGGCGACGGTGCACTCGGGTTCGCGCAGCAGGTCGGCGGCCACGGCCAGCCGCCAGCCCGCCAGGTAGGCCATCGGCGGTTCGCCGACCAGGCCGGTGAAACGGCGGGCCAGGCCCGCCCGCGACACCCCGACCCGCTGGGCGAGGTCGGCGACCGTCCAGGCGGTGGCCGGGTCGTCGTGCATCAGCCGCAGCACCGGCCCGACGACGGCGTCGTGCTGGGCGCGGTACCAGGCCGGGGCGCCGGAGTCGGGGGCGGCGAGCCAGGAGCGCAGCACGGAGACGACCAGCAGGTCCAGGATGCGGTCCAGGACCAGCTCCTGACCGGGCTCGTTGCGCCCTATCTCGGCGGCCAGCAGGTGCACCAGGGTGTCGTCGGCGCCGGTGCCGGCCGGGCGGACCAGCAGGCCGGGCAGGCAGCCGAGCAGGCGCTGGCCGATCTCGTGCTCGGCCTGGTAGGTGCCGGACAGGACCACCGAGGACGCCTGGTCCCCCTCCCGGCCCTGCCCCCAGGTCCGGACGCCGAGCGACATCACCTCGGAGACGTCCACCCCGCCGCGCGTGCAGACCTGCCCGGGGCCGACGATCACGTCCACGGGGGTGTCGGGGTCGTCCGCCACCGTGTACGGCTCCGGGCCGCGGACGATCGCCACGTCGCCGGGGTGCAGCAGCAGCGGCGTACCGCGCTCGGGCAGGATCCAGGCCTCGCCGCGGACCATCGTCACCACCGACAGCGGGGCCCGGTCCTCGATCCGCAGCGACCACGGCGGGGTGAGGATCGAGCGCAGCAGGAACGCACCGCGGGCCTTGGGGCCGTCGAGGAGTCCCGTCAGAGTGTCCATGGCCCCAAGTGTAGACGGCAAGACATTATTTGACGGTTCGTCATTTGAGAGGGTCTTGAGTGATCGAGGTGGCCCGAGCGGCCCGGATGCCGGATGATCGGCGCACGGGGGACGAACCGATACGCAGAGACAGTGAGGGGCTACGAAGATGGAACTGGCACGCACACTCGCACTGGTGGCGGCCACCGTCACCTGTGGACTGACCGCCGGGTTGTTCTACGCCTTCGCGTGCTCGGTCATGCCCGCGCTCGCGCGGGTCGAGGACCGCACCTTCATCGAGGTCATGCAGCGCATCAACGTGGCCATCCTGAACGGCTGGTTCGTCCTCGGCTTCGTCGGCGCGCTCCTCACCACCGGCGCCGCCGTCGCCCTCCACCTGCCCTCCGACGGCCACCACGCGCTACCCGCCACCGTGGCCGCCCTGGTGCTCTACATCGCCGCGATCGGCGTCACCCGCTCCGTCAACATCCCGCTCAACGACGAACTCGCCGCCGGCGGCGAGCCCCGGCGCATCACCGACCCGGCCGCCGTCCGGGGGCGCTTCGAAGCCCGCTGGGTCCGCTTCAACGTGCTGCGCGCCCTGCTCTGCACCGCCGCCGTCGCCTGCCTCGCCTGGGCGCTGATCCTGCACGGCCAGGCCTGACCCCGCGCCCGGTCGGACCCCCGGATACGCCTTCGAACTCCCACGACGCGCGCGGGAGTTCGAAGGC
>NZ_JBHXTQ010000117.1:0-19099 GCF_042677305.1 Kitasatospora sp. NPDC127121
CCGGGTGGGGGCGGCTCACCCCGCCCCCGCGCCCGCGGGCCCCCCCGGCGCCGTCCCCCCGCCCGTGCCGGGGGGGGGGGGCGCCGCCGGGGGCCCGGTGGGTACCGGGGCCCCGGCGGGCGGCGGGCAGCCCGACAGGACGCCCGGCGCCGACGGGCCGGCCCGCCACGGCCTCCCGCGCGGTGGCCGCAACCGGCGGCGCCGCAAGGCCTCCCCCGGCCCGGGCACACTGCGCCGGACGGCGTTCGGTGCGGCGGGCCTCGCCTGCCTGGTGCTGGGCACCACCGTGGCGTTGTCCGGCCAGCACACCCCGGTGGTGCGGGTCGAGCCCTCGGTGCACGGCAGTACCGACAACCCGGCGGCCGCGCCCTCGGGAGGCCCCGGAACCGCGGGGACCACGGGGACGGCCGGGACCGCCGGGAGCCCGGCCGGCGCGCCGAAGCCCTTCGCCGCTTCGGCGCCGACCCGGCTGCTGGTCCCGGCCGCCGGGGTGGACGCCCCGGTGACCGGCCTCGGGCTGAATCCCGACGGGACGGTCGAAGTGCCGGCCGCCGACCGGGCCGACGAGGTCGGCTGGTACCGCAACGGGCCGACGCCCGGGGAGGCCGGCCCCGCCGTCCTCATCGGGCACTACGACACCGCGCACGGCCCGGCGGTCTTCCACGGCGTGCCGAAGCTGCGGCCGGGCGACCTGATCCAGGTGCGGCGCGCGGACGGCAGCACCGTGGACTTCAAGGTCCGCTCGCTGCTCCAGGCCGCCAAGGACCGCTTCCCGACCGAAACGGTCTACGGTGACACTCCCGAACCCGCTCTCAGGCTCATCACCTGCGGCGGGCGGATCGGCTCGGACGGGCACTGGACGGACAACATCATCGTCCTGGCGGACCTGGCCGGTCCGGGCGGCGCGACCGGCTGAAGCCGCCCCGCCGTCCCGGTCGTCCCGGCCGTCGGGTCGTTTCGACTGTCGAACCGGCGCGGCGGCCGGGACGGCGGGACGGGAACCACCGACCGCCGTCCACGCGACCTACCACCGAGGCCGGTGCGGGGACGAACCGGCGCATCGCCGCAGACCAGGAGGACGAGCACCGACCGTGGCAGCAGCATCCCCACCCCGCCGCCGGCCCGTCGCCGTGCCGGTGGCGGCCCTCGCCGCCCTGGCCGTCCTCGTGACGCTCGCGGCCCTGGCCCTCGGCCGCGCCACCCCCGGCGGGCTCCAGGACCACGGCGCCACCCAGCCGGTGGCGCCGCCGCTGGTGGCCCAGCCGCTCTGGCCCGACCTGGCGGCCTCCCCGCCGCCGCGCCCTCCCGCCACCGGCGCCGGGGCCGCCACCCAGGCCGCGCCGCAACCCGTCCCGGACGTGACCGTCCCCGGGCACGACATCAAGACGGTCGACGTCCGCACCGTCCTCGCCAAGGACTCCACGGTGGGCCCGGAGGAGCGGCGCGCCCTGGACTCCTGCCCCGCCTGCGACGTCCGCAGCCCCGAGTTCCGTGACCTCACCGGCGACGGGCGGGAGGAACTGGTCGTCGCCGTCGCCACCCCCGGGCCCGTGGTCCTGCACGTCTACCTGCTGGCCGACGACCGGCTGCTGCCCATCCTCCAGGTCGAGGTGCTGAAGGGGTTCAGCGCCGCGACCGTGGGATCCGACCTGTGGCTCTACGAGCCGACCGGCGCGTTCGTCCGGACCAGCAGCCACTACCAGTGGGACGGCGTCCGGCTCGGCCTGCTGGAGCGGAAGGTCGAGGACACCGGCCCGATCGCCGGCCCGATCGCCGGCCCGGCCGGCGGAGCCACGAACGGCGCCGCACAGACGCCCACCAGCACGCCCTCCGCCGGCCCCGCCGTCGCCCAGCGCAGCGGCCGCCCATCCGCCCAGCCGCAGCCCTCCCTGCCCGAAGCCGGCGCCGGCGCGGGCGTCTCCTCCCCGAAGACGGCCGTCCCGGTCCCCGTCCGCCCGCCCTCGGCTCCCTCGGAAGCGAAGCCATGACCCCCGCAGCCGCGCCCGCCCACCCGCACATCCTGCTCGTCGAGGACGACGAGGTGATCCGGGAGGCCACCCGGATGGCCCTGGAGCGCTACGGCTTCCCGGTCACCACGGCCGCCGACGGCCTGGAGGGCCTGGAGGCCTTCCACGCCGTGCGCCCCGACCTCCTCCTGCTGGACGTCATGCTGCCGCTCCTCGACGGGGTCGGCCTCTGCCGCCGGATCCGGGAGGAGAGCCAGCTGCCGATCCTGATGATGTCGGCGCGCACCGACCCGGTCGACGTGGTGTCCGGTCTGGAGGCCGGGGCGGACGACTACGTCGTCAAGCCCTTCGAGAGCGCCGTGCTGGTCGCCCGGATCCGCACCGTGCTACGCCGGGTGCGGGTGGTCCCGGCCGAACCCGCGCTGCCCGAGGAGCCGGTGGACCCCGCCGCTCCCGTCACCGCCCCTGCCGCCGCCGTTCCCACCGCCGCCGTGCCTGCGGACGCCCCTTCCTCCGCGCTGCGCAGCTTCGACGGCATGCAGGTGGACACCGACAGCATGGAGGTGCGCGTCGACGGCCACCTCGTCCCGCTCACCCCCACCGAGCTGCGGCTGCTGCTGGAGTTCACCGCCGCGCCCGGCATCGTGCTGGAGCGCTCCACCCTGCTGGAACGCGTCTGGGACTACGACTGGGGCGCCGACACCCGGGTGGTGGACGTCCACGTGCAGCGGCTGCGCGCCAAGATCGGCTCCGGCCGGATCGAGACCGTCCGCGGGTTCGGCTACAAACTGCGGCGTCCGGCATGACCCTGCGCCGTCAGATCGCCACCGCCGTCGCCGCCATCGCCGTCCTGGTGGCGGTGGCCGTCGGCCTGCTGGTCCACCAGGCGATGATCCGTCAGCACGTGGACCAGGCCCGCGCCGCCGCGCTCGCCGCGCTCGGCTCGGCCGTGGACACCTACAAGCGCGGCGAGGTCACCGACCGGTTCGCCCTGGACGACCCGGCGCTGCCCGAGGGGCTGCGGACGCTCGCGGCCGGCGGCCGTGAGGGCTCGCTGCTCGCCGGCGGTCCGCAGGGCGAGTCGATGTGGGCGGCCCGACCGGTCCAGACCGGGGTGCTCTCCGTCCGGGTGGACTTCACCCAGGACCGGCAGGCGATCGCCGACCTCGACCGGATCATCCTGATCACCGTCGTCGCCGCGGTCTTCACCACGGTCCTGGCCGGCGTGCTCGTCGCCGACCGGATCAGCCGCCGACTGCGCACCGCGGCGACGGCCGCCCGGGGCATCGCCGCCGGCCGGACGGACACCCGGATCGGCGAGCTCGTCGACGGGAAGGACGAGGTCGCCGACCTCGCCGCCGCCGTCGACCTGATGTCCCGCACCCTGCACCAGCGGCTGGAGGACGAGCAGCGCTTCACGGCGGACGTCGCCCACGAACTGCGCACCCCGCTCACCGGCCTGGTCACCGCGGCCGAACTGCTCCCGCCCGGCCGCCCCACCCAACTCGTCCAGAACCGGGTGCAGGCCCTGCGCTCGCTGGTCGAGGACCTGCTGGAGGTCTCCCGTCTCGACGCCGACGCCGAGATCCCGGACTTCGCCCCCGTCCCGCTGGAGCGCGCGGTGCGCCGCACCGTCACGCTCACCGGCCTGGAGGTCGACGTGGACGTGGACGCGGCCGCCGACCGCCAGGTCCGCACCGACCTGCGCCGCCTCGACCGCATCCTCGGCAACCTGCTGCTCAACGCCCACCGGCACGGCACCGCGCCGATCCGGCTGCACGTCGACGGCCACCGGATCACCGTCCGCGACCACGGCCCCGGCTACCCCGACGACCTCCTCGCCCGCGGCCCCCAGCGCTTCCGCACCAACGCCCCCGAACGCGGACGCGGCCACGGCCTCGGCCTCACCATCGCCACCGGCCACGCCCGGGTCATCGGCGCCGACCTCACCTTCACCAACCACCCCGACGGCGGCGCCCTCGCCACCCTCACCCTCCCCGACGACCCGTCCCACCCCTGACCGCTCAACCGCAGCCGTGAGATACGGCCGCCCATGTGGCGGCGGTGGCCGGGGCCTGAGGCGGTCCCTCGGGTGGCCCCGGCCCGCTGGGTCGCCGGGTCGCTCGGCCGTCACTCGGCCGTCGCCCGGCCGCCGCTCAGTTGTCGCTCAGCTGTCGCTCGGCTGGACGACGCACGCCGAGTTCGCGAGCATCGACCCGAAGCCGCCGAGCAGCGTGGAGACGACAGCCTTGCAGGCGGCGGCCTCCTGCGGGGTCTTGGGCCCGTCCGCGGCGGCCGCCGGCTGGGCGAGGGCGATCGGCGCGGCCAGCAGCAGTGCGCAGCACACCGCGCCCAGTACGGACCGCCGCACGAGGGCGGACTTCTTCAGGAGGGACGAGGGGAAGGACATGTGGGCCCCTTCGGGGGAGGTGGGATCGGCGGAAAGCCGAGCCATCCCTATCCGAAGGGGCTCGTCCGTTCCCGGATTCTGCGCCATCCGTGAGCGTGTTCAGGTCAACAGCCCGATCGGGGCCGGGCGAGCACCCCAGGCCCGTCGGCCACCCTGGCGCCCGAACCCGGTCGAGTCCGATCGAGCCCGGTCGAGCCCCGTCGAGCCCCCGGAACATGGCCACGCTCGTCACGCTCCGGAACCGCCCAGGTCATTCCTGCGTTCACGATCACGTAACCGGCCGGAAGCGCGGCGTCGGTAGCGTCGGCGGCATGACGGCATCACGCACTCGCCCCGAACGGCTCTGGCACCGGCCTTTCCGCAGGTCCGACCGCAGGTGCGCGGCGCCCGAGGGCCAGGCCGCCCGGCTGCCCGCGCTCGCCGGGGGCCCGTTGCGGCCCGCCCGTCCGCACCCCCCGGTCGACCGGCCGCGAGCCGTGACGGAGCCGGACCGGGCGGCGCCGTCCCGCCTGACACTGGCGGACGGGACGGCGCTGACGCTGCGCCCCGCCGGACCGGCCGACCGGGCCGCGGCCCTGGCGATGCACCTCCGCTGCTCCCCCGCCTCGCTGCGGCTGCGCTACCACGGGCCGGTCCGCGACGCCGGCCGCTACCTGGACCACCTGCTGGACGCCCGGCGCGGCCACAGCCTCGCCGCGACGGCCGCCGACGGGCGGATCGTCGCCCTCGGGCACCTGATGTGGGACGACGACGAGGCGGAGCTGGCGGTGCTGGTCGAGGACGCCTGGCAGCGGCGCGGACTCGGTCCGGCCCTGCTGCGGCAGCTCTCGGCGGCGGCCCGGGCGGCCGGTGTGACAACCGTGTACGCGGTGACCCACGCCTCCAACACCGGGCTGATCACCGCGATGCGCCGGCTGGCCGCGCCGCTGGACTTCCGGGCCGAGGACGGCACCCTGGTGATCACCGCCACGCTGGCCGCGGACGAGCCGGCCTCCTGCGTCCGTCCGGGCCGCTGATCTTTTCTTCACCACATCCTCACCCGGGAACCCCGAGAGCCCGGAGAGCGTCCCAAGCGACGAAGGCCCCCTCCGTACACCGTCTTCCCCGACGATCCGTCAGGGCGCCCGAAGCGGCGCCTCCGGCCGCGTCGCAGCAGGCTGCCTGGGGTCCGGATCGTCGAGCCGGGCGGCGGAGTCGGTAGGCTGGCCCCGTCCCCGCCGCCCGACGGCCCGTTAATCCGGACCCGGGTGGTGCCGCAGCAAGGAGGAACCACTGAGCATGGCAGGCACCGAATCGGAGCCCACAGGCGCACGCGACGCCTCGCTGCCGGCCCGCGCCAAGATCGCGGTCACGGCCGGTCGGGTCGCTGCCGCCGTGTCCCGCAAGGCCGGACGCGGAAGCGGCTCGGTGATCGGCGGCAAGGTCGCCCTGAGGCTCGACCCCGACCTGCTCGCCACCCTCGCCGACCACCTCGACGTCGTCCTGGTCAGCGCCACCAACGGCAAGACCACCACGACCCGCCTGATCGCCGAGGCGCTGCGCGCCGCCGGCCCGGTGGTCTCCAACGCCCTGGGCGCCAACATGCCGGCCGGCATCACCTCCGCCCTGGCCGGCGGCTCGGACGCCCGCTTCGGCGTGATCGAGGTCGACGAGAAGTACCTGGCGGGCGTCGCCCGCGACACCCGCCCCAAGGCGATCGCCCTGCTCAACCTCTCCCGCGACCAGCTCGACCGCGCCGCCGAGACCCGGATGATGGCCGAGAAGTGGCGCGAGGGCCTTCAGGACACCGAGGCCGTGGTCATCGCCAACGCCGACGACCCGCTGGTGACCTGGGCCGCCTCCTCCTGCAAGAAGGTGGTCTGGGTGGCCGCCGGGCAGGCCTGGAAGGAGGACGCCTGGTCCTGCCCCGCCTGCGGCGGTGTGATGCAGCGCCCCGGCGACGACTGGTTCTGCCAGGAGTGCGGCTTCCGGCGCCCCAACCCGCACTGGGCGCTCCAGGGCACCCACGTGATCGACCCGCAGCGCGGCGCCTGGCCGATCCAGCTCCAGCTACCCGGCCGGGCCAACCTGGCCAACGCCACCAGCTCGGCCGCCGTCGCCGCCGTGTTCGGCGTCTCCCCGCAGGTCGCGCTGGAGCGGATGCGCTCGGTCTCGGCCGTCGCCGGCCGCTACGACGTGGTCCAGTACCAGGGCCGGGACATCCGGCTGCTGCTGGCCAAGAACCCGGCCGGCTGGCTGGAGACCTTCTCGCTGATCGACGGCCCGCCCGCGCCGGTGATCCTCTCCGTCAACGCGCTCGACGCCGACGGCACGGACACCTCCTGGCTGTGGGACGTCGACTACGAGCGCCTCGCCGGGCACCCGGTGTTCGTGATGGGGCAGCGCAAGCTGGACCTGGCCGTCCGCCTGGAGGTCGCCGGACTGCAGTTCCACGTGGTGGACACGCTGGAGCAGGCCGTCCGGATGGCCCCGCCCGGCCGGATCGAGGCCATCGCCAACTACACCGCCTTCCAGCAGCTGCGGAAGGTCGTGGCCGGCTGATGCCGCGCCTGCAGCCCCATCTGATCGTGACGGAAGGCCTTCGAGGATGAGTGAGAGCAGCCTGCGCGTGGTCTGGGTCTACCCGGACCTGCTCAGCACCTACGGCGACCGCGGCAACGCCCTGGTCGTGGAGCGCCGGGCCCGCCAGCGCCATCTCAACGTGACCCGGATCGACGTCCGCTCCGACCAGTCCGTCCCCACCAGCGGCGACATCTACCTGATCGGCGGCGGCGAGGACCGTCCGCAGCGGCTCGCCGCCGAGCGGCTGCGCAACGACAGCGGCCTGATCCGGGCCTCCGAGAACGGCGCGATCATCTTCGGCGTCTGCGCGGGCTTCCAGATCATGGGCCACGAGTTCGTCAACGACCTCGGCGAGCGCGAGCCGGGCCTCGGCCTGCTCGACGTCTGGACCACCCGCGGCGACGGCGCCCGCTGCGTCGGCGACGTCCTCGCCGACGTCGACCCGCGCCTCGGCCTGCCGCAGCTGACCGGCTTCGAGAACCACCAGGGCGTCACCCACCTCGGCCAGGGCGTCCAGCCGCTGGCCACCGTGGTCGCCGGCCGGGGCAACGGCACCGGCGACGGCACCGAGGGCGCCTGGCGGGACACCGTGTTCGGCACCTACCTGCACGGCCCGGTGCTGGCCCGCAACCCCGCCGTGGCCGACATGCTGATCAAGCTGGCGCTGGACGTCAACGCCCTGCCGCCGGCCGACACCACCTGGTACGACGCGCTGCGCGCCGAGCGCATCGCCGCCACGACGCGCCCCGCGTAGTACGTCCGCCCGCCCCGGAGCCCGGGTGCCCGCGATGCGGTCACCCGGTTCAGGGGCGGCCCCGGACGTACCACAATGGGGCTGCCTACTGCACACCCTCCTCGGCAGCAGGCTGCACTTCCGCGCGGGGGCGCCGACGGCGCCGCTCCCGCGTCGGCTCCTGCCCGGCCGGACCAGGGGCCGTATGCTCGACTTCGCGGCCGTTTTCGGGCGTTCTGTCCGGATCGGCCGGTCCTTCACCCCGCGGCCACCTCCCCACCACTCCGGCGTGGGAGCGCCCCGCTACGGTGACGGCTCGTCGTCCCAGCCTGTAGTCCGGCCGTTCCTCGGTTCTGCTCGGGAGTTGCAAAGCTAATGCGTATCGGAGTGCTGACCAGCGGCGGTGACTGCCCCGGCCTGAACGCGGTGATCCGTTCCGTGGTCCACCGGGGGGTGGTCGACCACGGCGACGAGATCATCGGTTTCCAGGACGGCTGGCGCGGTCTCCTGGAGGGCGTCCACCGGCCGCTCACCCTCGACTCGGTGAGCGGCATCCTGGCCCAGGGCGGCACGATCCTCGGCTCGTCCCGGGTCCAGCCCAGCCACCTGCGCGACGGCGTCGAGCGCGCCAAGCGACTGTGCGCGGACCTCGGCATCGACGCGGTGATCCCGATCGGCGGCGAGGGCACCCTCAAGGCCGCCAAGCTGATGAGCGACGCCGGACTGCCGGTGGTCGGGGTCCCGAAGACCATCGACAACGACATCGCCTCCACCGACGTCACCTTCGGCTTCGACACCGCCGTCTCGGTCGCCACCGAGGCGCTGGACCGGCTGAAGACCACCGCCGAATCCCACCAGCGGGTCATGGTCGTCGAGGTCATGGGCCGCCACACCGGCTGGATCGCGCTCAACGCGGGCATGGCCGCCGGCGCACACGCCATCGTCGTCCCGGAACGGCCGTTCCACATCGACAAGCTGACCGCCGTCGTCCGCGAACGCTTCGACCGGCAGAAGAAGTTCGCCATCGTGGTCTGCGCCGAAGGCGCCAAGCCCGAGCCCGGCACCATGCACTGGGAAGAGGGCACCAAGGACATCTACGGCCACGAGCGGTTCACCGGCATCGCCACCCAGCTCTCCCGCGAACTGGAGCACCGCCTCGGCAAGGAGGCCCGCCCGGTGATCCTCGGCCACACCCAGCGCGGCGGCACCCCGACCGCGTACGACCGGGTGCTCGCCACCCGCTTCGGCTGGCACGCCGTCGAGGCCGTCCACAAGGGCGCGTTCGGGCACATCACCGCGCTGCAGGGCACCAACATCAACCTGGTGCCGATCGCCGAGGCGGTCGCCGAGCTGAAGACCGTCCCGCAGGAGCGCTACCTGGAGGCGGAGACGGTCATCTGACCTCCCCCGCCCCGTCGAGGGCCCGGACCGCCACCGGTCCGGGCCCTCGTGCGTCCGACGGGCGCCCCCGCGACGGCCCCGCTAGCGTGGCCGGTGGAGCGGACCACTCGCGGAAAGGCAACCGATGGAGATCCTCGCGTACGGGGTGCAGGCCGACGAACGGCCGCTGCTGGAACAGGCCTTCGCCGGCCGGCACGGGCTGCGCTGCCTGAGCATGTTCCTCAACCGCGACACCGCCCCACTCGCCGCCGGCTACCCCGCCGTCAGCAGCAGCGTCAACGCCGTCCTCGACGCCGAGACCCTCACCGTCCTCGCCGCCGGCGGCACCAAGCTGATCGCCCAACGCTCCACCGGCTTCAACAACATCGACCTCGACGCCGCCGCCGACCTCGGCCTCACCGTCGCCCGGGTCTCCTACTACAGCCCCTACGCCGTCGCCGAACACGCCTGGACGCTGGCCCTGGCCGTCAACCGCCGCCTCACCCGCGCCGCCACCCGCACCCGCGAGTTCGACTTCCGCCTCGACGGCCTCCTCGGCCGCGACATCCACGGCATGACCATCGGCGTCATCGGCACCGGCAAGATCGGCGAGTGCTTCACCCGCATCGCCGCCGGCTTCGGCACCGAACTCCTCGGCTGGGACATCGCCCCCAACCCCGCCTGCCTCGACCTCGGCATGACCTACACCGAACTCCCCGAACTCCTCACCCGCGCCGACCTGATCAGCCTGCACGTCCCCCTCCTCCCCGCCACCCACCACCTCATCGACGCCGCCGCCCTCGCCCGGATGAAGGACGACGCCATCCTCGTCAACTCCAGCCGCGGCGGCCTCATCGACAGCGCCGCCCTCGTCGAAACCCTCCGCGCCGGCCGCCTCTCCGGCGTCGGCCTCGACGTCTACGAAGAAGAAACCGGCGTCTTCTTCACCGACCGCTCCATCGAAGGCATCACCGACGACACCCTCGCCCGCCTCGTCACCTTCCCCCAAGTCCTCGTCACCAGCCACCAGGCCTACTTCACCCACACCGCCGTCACCCAGATCATCGACGCCACCACCCGCAACATCGACGACTACGCCAACGGCCGCACCAACGAGAACACCCTCGTCCCGAGGAGCTGACTCCTCGTCGAGGTGGGCGGCCCGGAGGGCGGTCGTGTTCAGCCGTGTTTGGACTCCGGGAGGCGGGCGCGGGGGGTGCCGTCCGGGGTGGCGGGGGCGGTGGTGTCCCAGGCCCGTAGGGCCGTGAGGGCGGCGGCGCGGGCGGGGGCCGTCGGGCGGACGCCCTCCGGGGCGAGGAGGAAGTCGGCGACGGGGGTGAGCAGCAGGGTGGCGGGTCCGGCCGGGAGGAGGCGGGCCTCGTCCCACTGGTGCCGGATGACGGTGCGGCGCAGCAGGGTGCCGTGCCGCGGGCGGAGCGGGCGGGTGAGGGCTTCGCGGCGGTGGAGTTCGGGGGCGACCTCGGCTTCCAGGACGGTGCGCACGCCGCCCAGGGAGCCCAGCGGCACGTGTTCGGCGGCGAGGTCGAGCAGCGCGACGGCCTCCGGGGCGAGCCGGTAGGCGGCGACCACGGCGGCGGTCTCGACGGCTTCGAAGGACTGCCGGGCCAGGCGGGCCACGTCGATCACGTCACCCGCCCGGAAGGCACGGCCGAGCCCCTCCTCCGCGAGGGCGATCAGGCATTCGACGTGATCGTCGGCGGCCAGGTAGGGCCGGACCGGGACGGTGGCGAGGTCGCCGGTGAGCGCGGCGGTTCCGAGCCGGACCTGGTACCACGGGTCGAGCAGCGGGTCCTCGGCCGGCCAGCGCAGGGTGACGGAGGTGTGCCGGGGGCGCTCGCCGAGCAGGGTGACCTCCACGGACTCCACCGGGTGCTCGGTGACCAGCCGGCTGACGGCCTGCCAGAGCGCGGCCTCGGTGGGGCTGACGAGGGTGAGCTCGCCCAGCGGCCGGGGCAGGTCGGACGGGTAGTAGCCGGCCAGCGGGAGGTCTCGGATCGGGCGCACCCCGGTGGCGTCGGCGAGGTCGCGGGCGAGCCGGGCGTAACAGTCGGCCCGGTCGCGGGCGCGCTGCAGTTCGGCGCGGGCGTGCTCGCCCATCCGGACGTCCTCCCGGACGAGCGCGGCGAGCACCAGGTAGGGGAGGTCGCGGGCGCCGCGGGCGCGGTGGAGCAGTTCGACCGGTCCGGCGACCGGGTCGACGTCGAGCAACCGGTAGAGCAGGTCGGTGTTCACTGGCGTCGGCCTCCGAGAAACGTGGTGGTCGCCCGGGCGGCGGCACCCGGGGGGTGTGGCGGGCCCGGCGGGTCGTACCGGGCCGACGGCTGGGGGGCCACACCACTGATTGTGACGGTGGGCGATCAACACCGGATCACTACGGAGTCGACGATCTCTCGACAGCCCACCGGCTGGCGTGGGTTGATAGGGACTCATCAATCGGGGGGCGGACGCGTGCGTGGGCGGGGGCGGGCACATGAAGCGGGCAGGTGCACGAATGAGTGATTTCCGGTTCTCGGTGCTGGGGTTGATGAGAGCGCAGCGCGGCACGACCGTGCTGAAGGTCGGCAGTCCCCAGCAACAGGCGATGCTGGCGGTGCTGC
Organism: Kitasatospora sp. NPDC127121; assembly: GCF_042677305.1. Lineage (NCBI taxonomy): Bacteria > Bacillati > Actinomycetota > Actinomycetes > Kitasatosporales > Streptomycetaceae > Kitasatospora > Kitasatospora sp. NPDC127121. Next base: position 11,671 of record NZ_JBHXTQ010000117.1, read on the forward strand.
TGCTCCGGCCGGGGCACGGCGCGAGTGCCACGGACCTGATCGACGCCCTGTGGGGTGAGGAGCCGCCGAGCACCGCGGTGACGACGGTGCGGACGTACGCCTGGCGGTGGCGCAAGATCCTGCACGGCGACGAGCCGGACGCGCCGACCGTGCTGACCTCGGTCGGGGACGGCTACCGGCTGGTGCTGCCCAAGCACTCGGTGGACGCGGCGCAGGGCGAGGAGCTGGCGGCGCAGGCCGAGCGCACGGCGGCGGCCGGACAGCCGCAGCAGGCGCGTGACCTGCTGAACCAGGCGTTGGAGCTGTGGCAGGGCGAGCCGCTGGCCGGCATCCCCGGCCCGTTCGCGCAGCGGCAGCGCCAGCGGTTGCAGGAGCTCCGGCTGACCCTGCTGGAGGAGCGGATCGCCCTCGATCTGACGCTGGGCCGCTTCTCCCGGTGCATCCCGGAGCTGACCGCGCTGACCACCGAGCACCCGCTGCACGAACGGGCGTACGGGCTGCTGATGCGCGCGCTGTACCAGGCCGGGCGGCAGGCGGACGCGCTGGCGGTGTACCGGGGCGTGCGTCAGTTGTTCCTGGACGAGCTGGGGGTGGAGCCCGGGGCGGAACTGGACCAGCTGCACCGGCGGATCCTGGAGGGCGACCTGTCGCTCGCCGCCCCGGCGCCGGCCGCGGCGCTGCTCCCCGGCCCGGTGAAGCCGGCCGGGCCCGGGCCCGAGGCGCAGGATCCGCCGGACGGCCCCACGGCGGCGGGTGCGCCCGCCGCGCCCGCCGGCACCAGCACGACGGCGCCCAGACCGGCCCAGCTGCCGCCCGACGCGGCGGACTTCACCGGCCGCACCGTCCAGGTCGAGCGGCTGGGCGAGGCCCTCGGCGCCCCGGGCCAGCAGGCGCTGGTGATCGCGACCGTGGTCGGCATGGGAGGGGTCGGCAAGACCGCGCTGGCCCTGCACGTCGCCCACCGGGCCCGCGACGCCTACCCCGACGGGCAGCTCTACGTCGACCTGCGGGGCGCCGACACCACCCCGGCCGACCCGGAGGCGGTGCTCAGCAGCTTCCTGGTGGCGCTCGGCGTGCCGGCCGACGGGGTGCCCGAGGGGCTGGACGCCCGCTCGGCGCTGTTCCGCTCGGTGGTCGACGGCCGGCGGCTGCTGCTGGTGCTCGACAACGTCCACGACACCGCGCAGATCAGGCCCCTGCTGCCGGGCGCGGTCGGCTGCGCCGTGCTCACCACCAGCCGTACCCGCCTCTCGGGCCTGCCCTCGTCCGTCCAGGCCGACCTCGGCGTGTTCGAGCCGGCGGAGGCACTCGAACTGCTGGGCCGCACGATCGGCGCCGAGCGGCTGGCCGCCGAGCCGGAGGCCGCCCGGGAGCTGCTGCTCGTCTGCGGCCACCTGCCGCTCGCGGTGCGGATCGTGGCGGCCCGGCTGGCCGCCCGGCCGAGCTGGACGGTCCAGACACTGGGCCGCCGGCTGGCGGTCGAACGGCGGCGGATCGACGAGCTGCGCATCGGCGACCTGGCGGTGGAGGCCGCCTTCGAACTGAGCTACCGCCAGTTGACGCCCGCCCAGGCCCGGGCGTTCCGGCTGGCCGCCTCGGTGGACGGCCCCGACATCGGGCTGCCCGCCGCGGCCGCCCTGCTGGACCTGGACGAGTACGACGCCGAGGACCTGCTGGAGTCCCTGGTGGACGTGGCGATGATGGAGTCGCCGTTCCCCGGCCGCTACCGCTACCACGACCTGCTGCGCGCCTTCGCCCGGCGGCGCCCGGACCACCCGGGCGCGGCCGTGGAGGCCCGTGACCGGCTGCTGGACCACCTGCTGGCCACCGCGTGCGCGGCCTTCCAGCACGCCGTCCCGGGAGATCCGGCCGCCGGTGCGCTCGGGCCGGCCCGCAGCGCGGGCGTGGACCTCGGCGGCCCGGACGGCGCCCGGGCCTGGGCCGAGGCGGAGGGTTCCGGGGCGATCGCGCTCGCCGCCCAGGTGGCGTGCTGGACCGTCGCGGACGACACCGCGCCGGCCCCGGCCGACGGCGGCGCAGCACCGGATGCGTTGCGCGCCGCGATCGACCTGCTGATCGCGCTCACGCCGTTCGTCCTCGCCCCGCCCAGCCGCCAGCTCGCCAGTACGGCAGAGGCCCTGGCCACCGCCGCGGACCACCACACCGACCACCGGGCAGCTGGTCGGGCGCACTTCCTCCGCGGCAACGTCGCCCTGGCCGCCACCCGTCTGGAGGAGGCCGAGGCGGCCTCCCGGCTGGCGGTGGCCGCCTCCCGCTCGGCGGGCGACACGGTGATCCTGCGCCAGGCGCTGAACGACCTCGGCCTGGTCTGCCAGTTCCTCAGCCGCTACGACGAGGCCGTCGGGCACTACGACGAGGCACTGCTGCTGGCCCGCGAACTCGGCCACCGCTCCGGGGCGCTGGTGACGACGGTGAACGCCGCGCTGGCCCGGGTGCGCAGCGGGCGGGCCGCCGAGGCCGTACCGATCTGCCACGAGGCGCTCGCCGAGCTGCGGACCCGGCACGACGATCCCGGCCGGGCGTACACGCTGTACGTACTGGGGCTGGCGCTGCACGGGCTGGGGCAGCACGAGGAGGCCGTCACCTGGTTCGGCGAGTGCCTGGCGGTGGCCTCGGCGGCCGGGCTGCGGGCCCGGGCCGCGCACGCCCGCTACCGGATGGCGGACAGTCTGCGCTCGCTGGGCCGGACGGACGAGGCGCTGGAGCACTCCGGGCAGGCGCTGACGCTGTGCGAGGAACTGGGGGCCGAAAGGGACCAGGGCCACGCGCTGGTGGTGCTGGGCCGGACGCTGGCGGACCTCGGGCGGGAGGCCGCGGCGTGGGGCCGGCTGCGGGAGGCGCACCGGATCTTCGTCCGGCTGGGGCTGCCGGAGGCGGAGGAGGTGGCGGGGCTGCTGCCCCGGGGGGAGGGTTCGAACCCTTCGGCCGCTACGGCTGCTTCGGGCTCTTCGGGCTCTTCGGCCTCTTCGGCTCCGTCGACGCCGGCGGCTCCGTCCGTCTCGGATGGGCGTCGGGGCGGTGGCCGGGGGGCGGCGGGTGCTCCGGTGACGAGCTGCGGGCCGGGCCGCTGACGAGCTGATGACCAGCTACTGAAGAATCGATCCTGCCGCTGTTCCGGTGCGGTCTGGAGCCAGTGAGGCCAGGAGCCGGTGCGGTCTGGAACCGGTGTAGTCAGGAGCCGGTGCTGTTCCAGTCGCCGGTGCTGCCGTGGACGGTGCCGGTGGGGCTGGGCTGGGCGGGGGTGGGCGTCGGCGTTGCGCCGCCGCTCACCACCGTCGCCGTCCCGGTGCCGGCCGTCTCCGCCACGGCGGCCGTGGCGGAGAGACCGGCACCCAGGGCGACGGCCACCCCGAGACCGACCGTGAACAGGCGGAGGCGGATGGGGGCGGTGGCCGGACGCTGCGTCATCTCTGGTGCTCCCTTGGCTCGCTTCCCTGGTGGGGAAGGGCTTCCGTCGTGGTGTGGCACCAGTCTGGCCGGGGGCGTTCAACGGCGGATCTACAACCGAGCACCGGTGATCACTGCCGCCCACTCAGGCCGCCCGCTCAGGCCACCCGTCGAGGCTGCCGTTCAGGCCGCCGCGCGGATCTCCAGGGTGCAGCACTTCACGCTGCCACCGCCCTTGAGCAGCTCGCTGAGGTCCATCCCGATCGGCCGGAATCCGCGCTCGCGCAGCCGCGCGGCCAGGCCGACGGCCGCCTCCGGCAGCACCACGTGCAGGCCGTCGCTCACGGCGTTGAGGCCGAACACCGCCGCGTCGGCGCCGTCCACCAGCAGGGCGTCGGGGAACAGCCGGCGCAGGACGGCACGGCTGCCGGCGGAGAAGGCCTCGGGGTTGTACATGATCTCGTCGCCGTCCAGCACGGCCAGCGCGGTGTCCAGGTGGTAGTAGCGCGGGTCGATCAGCTCCAGGCCGATCACCGGGCGCCCGAAGAACTCCTGGGCCTCCGCGTGCCCGTCGGCCACGCTGCGGAAGCCCCGCCCGGCCAGCACGGAGCCCGCGGTCAGCAGCAGGTCCCCCTCGCCCTCGTTGACGTGCTCCGGATCGCGCGTCTCGAAGCCCCGGGCGCGGAACCACTCCAGGTAGGCGGGGCCCTCGGCGGCGCGCTCGGCGTTGCGGAAGCGGGCGCCGAGCACCTTGCCGTCCACCACGGTGGCGCCGTTGGCCGCGTAGACCATGTCGGGCAGGCCCGGGATCGGGTCGATCAGGTCGACCCGGTGACCGAGCTCCTGGTAGAGCGCGTACAGCCGCTCCCACTGCGCCACGGCGAGCCCGGTGTCGACCGGCTTCGCCGGGTCCATCCACGGGTTGATCGCGTAGGTGACCTCGAAGTGGGTCGGACGGCACATCAGGTAGTGGCGCGGGCGGGCGGTGCGGGTCATCGGGGGGCTCCGGGGTGAGGGATCGGGCGGTCGGGGCGGGGTGTGCGGGGTCGGACGGCGGGCTCAGACGGCGGGGTCGGACGGCGGGTCAGACAGCGAGGTCAGACGGCGGGCTCGGGCCGCGCGTCGTCGGCACGGTGGTCGCCGTGCTCGGGGCGCGCCGGGAAGTCGCGCATTCCGCGCAGCGGGCTCGCCAGCAGCACGGCGCCTGCGGACAGCAGCACGCCCGCCATGATCCAGATCGTGGTGCGCGGGCCCAGCACCTCGCCGAGCCAGCCGCCGAGCAGGGCGCCGAGGGGGATCGCGCTGTAGTTGACGGTCGAGGCGCTGGCCCTGATCCGCCCGATCATCGCGGGCGGGCAGTAGGACTGGTAGAAACTGCCGGCCAGCACGTTCCCGGCCACGACGCCGCAGACGGCCACCGACCACGCGAGCGCGCTGACCGCGAGCGGCAGTTGGTCGCCGGCCATCGGCAGCAGGAAGATGAAGGGCGCGACCACCAGCTCGCACAGCAGCAGCCCGCGGGCGCTGCCCAGCCGCCGGGCCAGCCGCCCGGCCACCGCCGCGCCGGCCAGCCCGCCGATGCTCACCACCGCGAACACCAGGCCCACCTCGCCGGATCCGATGCCGACGCTGCGCACCAGGAAGACCGTCTGGACGGCCTGGATGCCGTTCAGCCCGAGGTTGCCGACCGCCCCGAAGCAGGCCAGCGTCCGCAGGTACGGGTCGCGGGCCAGGAAGCCCACGCCCTCGCCGATCTCCTTCAGGATGCCCCGCCGCTGCGACGGCGGCGGAGGCTGCTCCACCACGGTGATCCGGGCCACGCAGACCGCCGAGACGAGGTAGCTCACCGCGTCGGCGAGCAGGCCGCTGGTCGCGCCGAAGACCTGCGACAGCAGGCCGGCCGCACCGGGACCGGCGATCTCCACCGCCGACTCCCCGGAACGCAGCTTGACGTTCGCCTCCAGCACGTCCTCCTTGGCCACCAGCGACGGGAGCACCGCCCCGTACGCGGTGGAGAAGAACACCTTCACCCCGCCGGTCAGCAGGGCCACCAGCACCAGTTGGGCCATGGTCAGCACACCGAGCCAGCCGGCCACCGGCACGCTGACGAACAGGACGAGCAGCAGCAGGTCGCAGACCAGCATCACCCGCAGCTTGGGCCAGCGGTCCACCCAGGCACCGGCCGGCAGCCCGAGGAAGAGCCAGGGCAGCCAGGCCGAGGCGGTCAGCAGGCCGACCGCGAGCGGGCTGGCGTGCAGGGTGACGACGGCCACCAGGGCCAGCGCCACGTTGCCGACCGCCGTACCGAGACCGCTGGTGGTCTCACCGATCCAGAGCCGACGGAAGTCGGCCTGGGCCCACAGCCCCCAGCGGCTGCGGGACGGCTCCGGCGGAGCCATGGCGGGGGTGGTGACGGACATCGCGGGTCACTCTCCAAGCTTCTCGGCGAGCACGGAGGCGATCCGTGCGAGGGGTTCCGGGCGGGTCAGCTCGCCGTGCGCGCAGGCGAGGCGGTGGGGCTCGATCCGGCCGTCCAGGTACGGCCGCCAGGACCGCTCGTAGGGCCAGTCGGCGGGCTTGTCGAGGGTCGCGCCGAAGAAGACGGCGTCGCCCCGGTAGCGGCCGGGCACGTGCTCGGCCATGAGTTTGCGGTGCCGCTCGAACATGCCGGGCAGCTCGGCGGCGGCCTCCCCCAGGACGGCGGCCAGCTCGGCCTGGCCGCGCCCGGCCTCCGGGTCGTAGCCCAGTGACAGCAGCAACTCGGCCAGGGTGTCGACGGGTTCGTCCTCCTCCGGCCCGTCGGCGGCCGCCGGACCGTGGCCGGTGACCGGTGCGCCGTCGAGCAGGGCGAGCACACCGACCGGTGCGCCCTCGGCCTGGAGCCGGACGGCCATCTCCTGCGCGACGACCGCCCCGAAGGACCAGCCGAGCAGGTGGTACGGGCCGGACGGCCACACCGCCCGGATCTGCCGCACGTAGTCCTCGGCGATCTCGGCGACGCTCGCCGGTGCCTCCCCGCGCAGGCCGCGGGCCTGCAGACCGTAGACCGGCCGGTCGGCGCCGAGGTGCGGCAGCAGGCCGGAGTAGACCCAGCTGATGCCGGCGGCCGGGTGGACGCAGAACAGCGGGGCCAGGCCGCCACCGGTGCGCAGCGGCAGCAGCACGTCCAGGGCGTCGGCGGCCGGCCCGGCACCGAGCCGACCGGCCAGTCCGGCGACGGTCGGGGCCTCGAACAGCGCGCGCATCCCGAGGTCGGCGCCGAGGGCGGTGCGGATCCGGGCGAGCAGCTTCATCGCGAGCAGGGAGTGACCGCCGAGCGCGAAGAAGTCGTCGTCGATGCCGACCCCGGCGATCCCCAGGACCTCGGCGAACAGCCCGCAGAGGACCCGTTCCTGTTCGGTGCGCGGCGCGCGGCCCCCGGCGAGTTCGGCGAAGTCCGGGGCGGGCAGGGCCCGGTGGTCGAGCTTGCCGCTGCCGGTGAGCGGCAGCGCGTCGAGCGGGACGACGGCGGCCGGCACCATGTAGCCGGGCAGGAACCCGCCCGCGAAGGCCCGCAGACCTGCCTGGTCCAGCCGGCCGTCGGCCACCACGTAGGCGACCAGACGAGTGCCCGCTGCCCGGTCCTCGACCGGGCGGACGACGGCCCCCGACACCCGGGGGTGCCGCCTCAGGACCTGTTCGATCTCGCCGAGTTCGATCCGGAAGCCGCGGATCTTGACCTGCTGGTCGGTACGGCCCAGGTACTCCAGCTCACCCTCGCGGGAGCGGCGCACCAGGTCGCCGGTGCGGTACATCCTCTCCCCGGACGCGAACGGGCAGGCCACGAACCGCTCCGCGGTCAGCCCCGGCCGGTTCAGGTAACCCCGGGCCAGACCCGCCCCCGCCAAGTACAGCTCACCGGGCACCCCGGCCGGCACCGGGTTCAACCACTCGTCCAGCACATAGGCCTGCGTCCCGGCGACCGTACGGCCCAGCACCGGCTGCTCCGTCGCGGCCAGCGGGTGGACGAGCGTGTCCACCG
>NZ_JBHXTQ010000118.1:0-18874 GCF_042677305.1 Kitasatospora sp. NPDC127121
GCTCCGGACACCCCCGCCATCTACCCGCCCTACAACCCCGGCCGCGTCAGATGTGTATACGAGCCCGGGCCGGTGGCCGCGGCGGGCCGGGAAGGGGGTGCGGCGGGCGCCGCGGCGGCCCGGGGGGCCGGGGCAGGGGTGGCGGTCCGGGAGGCCGCGAGGGGGGCGTTCTCGGCCTCCTCCTCCGTTGTTGTGGAGGCGGCGGCCGCGGCGAGGGCGGCGTCCAGCCGGGCGGCGACGTCGGCGGGCATCGGCGGGGCCTCGACGGCGCCGAGCAGTGCCTGGACCTCGCCGAGCGCGTCGGCGGTCTCACGGCACTCGGCGCAGCCGTCCAGGTGCCGGCGCAGCGTCCGGGCGGCGTCGGCGGACTCGACCAGCCCCTCGGCGAGGTCGGCGAGCTCGTCGACGGAGGGGTGGGTCTCGGCGGGGCCGGTGGGGCCGGAGGAGGAGAGGTGGGCCGTCATCGCGTGCTCGCGTCTCCTTCCAGAACCGTCCGACCGGTGTTCGGGCCTGTCCCTGTGACGGTGCGGATGCCCGTCGGGTTCCCCGGCGCGTTCCGCCGAGGTGACGGAGCCGTGCCGGGGGCGTTCGGTGTTTCACGTGAAACATCCGGCCCGCCACCGCCGCTCTCGCGCAGATGGCGGACCAGCGGGAGCAGCCGGGCCCGGCCCCGGGCGCAGCGGCTCTTCACCGTGCCCACCGGGACGCCCAGCAGCTCGGCGGCCTCGGCGACGGGGTAGCCCTGCATGTCGACCAGGACGAGTGCGGCCCGCTGCTCGGCGGGCAGTTCGGCGAGCGCCGAGGCCAGCTCGCGCTGCACCTCGGCCCGGACCACCGGGGAGTCGGCGGGTTCCGCGGCGCCGACCAGGGTGTCCAGGCGCCGCGGGTCCTCGTCGAGCGGGGTGGTGCGGCGGGTGGCGCTGCGCCGGGCGCGGTCCAGACAGGCGTTGACCACGATCCGGTGCAGCCAGGTGGTGACCGCCGAGCGGCCCTGGAAGCCGGGGGCGGCGCGGAAGGCGGAGACCAGGGCGTCCTGGAGGGCGTCGGCGGCCTCCTCGCGGTCGCCCAGGGTGCGCAGGGCGACCGCCCAGAGCCGGTCGCGGTGGCGGTTCACCAGGAGGCCGAAGGCGTCCGGGTCGCCGGCGACGTGCCGGGCGAGCAGCGCCGCGTCGTCCTCCGCCACCGTCACCCCTCGCCCCCCTCGCCGTCGTTCCGCAGGCCGGACCTGCGGTCAGCCGGAGACCTTGACCTCGGCGACCTGCCCGCGGAACTTGCCATCCGTATCCTTCGGCAGGCTGGTCAGCCAGATCAAGAGGTAGCGGGTGTTCGTCGGGGCGCTGAGGGTGAAGTCGACGTTGCTGCCGCTCTTCTTCCCCGCGACCGTGAAGGAGGTCAGCGGCGCCTTCTGCGGGTTGTCCGCCGCCTGGGCGTTCGGGATCCGCAGCTCGGCCGTGGTGGTGCCGACGAACTGGACGTTCACCGAGCTGACGGCGTGCGACGAGCCGAGATCGATCAGCAGACCAGTGCCCTCCTTGTAGCCGCCCGGGACGAACTGGTCGTCGTAGCCGTAGGTCGGCCAGCTCGTGCTGGGGTCGCCGTCGATGGCCTTGGGGAGGGCCCAGGCGGATTCCGCCGAATCGCCCTTCGGGTTGTACGAGAGGGCGGCCTTGGGCGCGATCGGCGTCGGGTTGTGGGTGCTGGCCTGCGGGGTCGGTGCGTCGCTGGTGGCCGAGGTCTGCGGGGGGGTGGTCGGGCTGGTGTTGCGCAGGGTGTCCACGAACTGCCAGGAGGCGACGCCGATGGCGCCCAGGGCGACCGTCCAGGCCGTCGCCTTGATCACCCGGCGCAGCCGTCGCCGGGTGCGCCGGCTCGCGGTCGGCCGGGACGAGGCGGGCAGCGGGGCGACGGCCGGGTCGGCCACCCGGGTCGGGTTGGGCGCGGTCGGCAGCGCGTGGGTGTTGTGCCGGGGCGGGGCCGGGAAGGGGGGCAGCTCCGGTTCGGGCTGGCGGATCCGGGGCATCTGCGCGATCGCCCGGGTCAGCTCCTCCGGGGTGGTGATCGGCTCGGCGTGGTGCGGCGGGTGGTCGAACAGGGCCCGCGCGGCCAGCTCGGACAGGCCCTTGTGGACGCCCGCGCGGACCTGGTCCGGCGCGGCGTTCTGGAGGCCCTTGGGCAGGCCCTGGAGGTCGTAGCGGTCCTCCGGGTAGGGCCAGCGGTGGGTGAGCGCGGCGAACAGCAGGGCGCCGATCGCGCGGGTGTCGGTGCGCTCGGAGCCGTCGGTGCCGTCCTCGTCGGGCAGCCCGCGCAGGGCGGCGTCCACCGCGATGCCGTTGATCCGGTACTGGCCGCTGTCGGTGCGCAGCACGCAGCGCGGGGTGAGTCGCAGGTGGGCCTGGCCGCGCCGGTGGGCGGCGGCGACCGCGTCGGTCACCTGGCGGACCATCTGGTACGCCTCGTGCGGCTCCATCGGGCCGTCGGCGAGCAGCTTGGCGAGGTCGGAGGCGTGCGGCAGCCACTCCCGCACGACGTAGACCAGCTCGCCCTCCTGGACGGCGTCCAGGACCTGGACGAAGCGCGGGTCGCCGAGCAGGGCGGCGGACTTGGCGGCGGCGAGCACCTTGCGGGCGCGCTGGTGGCCGGAGGCCATCAGGTGGACGCCGACGGCCCGGCGCAGCTTCTCGTCGACCGCGCGCCAGCTGCTGAAGGTCTCGGTCTGGGAGATGCACTCCTCCAGCCGGTACCGGTGGCCGATCGTGTCGCCGCTGTGCCGCAGCGGGGCGGGGAGGGTGCGGGGCAGGGTGGCGGTGTCGCGCGGGTCGACGGTGGGCTGCGGGTCGGTGGGGCGGCGCTTGGCGGCCGCGGGCTCCGGGGCGGCGGGCTTGCGCCGGGCGGTGCCGCCGGCGGCCAGCTCGGCAGCGATCTCGTGGACCGAGAGCGGAGCGGTGATCTCAGAGGTCTCCTCGCCGCGGGGGGCGTCCTGGCCGGCGTCGGAGAGGTCGGAGGGCTCGGAGGGGTCGGCGGCGTCGGTGTCCGGGTCCGGGTCCGGGTCGGCGGCCATCGGGGTGTCCGGGGCGGCGCTCCGGTCCTCGGAGGCGTCCTGGGAGGAGTCGTCGGCGACGGCGCCCGCCGGGGCTGCCTTCCCCGCCGTGAGCTCGTCGATCGCCGCGGCCAGTGCGGCCTCGTCCGCCGCCGCGTCAGCTGCTGACGTGTCGACGACCGCCTTGGTGCCATCAGCCACCGTGGTCCTGCCTCCCCTTGTGTCGCCCCGGCTTGAGAGAGTCGCTGGAGCCCGCGGGTTGGCGGCCACGTGCTCCAGGACAATTGTGCCCACTCTTCTCCACCGAGTACGACCGCTGAGGGGCGCGCTCGGTTGCGTGCTGGTGGAGAGATGTGGTGCAGATCCGACACCGGGCCGCCATCTCGCGGCCCGGGCGGAGCCGGGCGCGGGCGGCGGCCCGGCACCCGGCCGGACGGGCGGAGGAGCTGGTGGCTCCCGTCGACACCCGGTCAGGGCGTCCGCTCGTCCGGTCGGTCGGTGTGGTGGATCAGCGGCCCAGCCGGCCGCGCACCATGCCGAGCATGGCGTTGAGCTCCTCGATCCGCAGGCGCTTCGCGATGAGCACGAACACGGCCAGCTGGAGGCCGCCGCCCGCGACGAGGGACAGCACGCTGCCCAGCCAGCCGTCCAGCACCTGCTGGACCGCCAGGCTGACGCCGAGGCCGACCAGCGCGGACGGCACGCCGGCGGTGGCCAGCCGGCTGTAGGTCTTGCCGATCCGCTTGCTGTCCAGCCCGCCGATCTTCTTCTTCAACTTCGGCAGTGCGACCGTCACCCCGACGGCGTAGGCCAGACCATAGCCGAAGGACATCCCGATCACGGCCCACTGGGCGGGCAGCGTGAACCAGCAGACCACCGAGAACCCGGCCTGGCAGACCGCGACCCAGACGGTGTTGGAGAACGGCGTCCGGGTGTCCTCGTAGGCGTAGAAGCCGCGCAGCATGACGTACTGGGCCGAGTACGGGATCAGCCCGAGCGCGAAGGCCGAGAGCATCAGGCCGACGTTGGAGGCGTTGTCCAGGGCCCGGTCACCGCCGCCGATCCCGTAGATCGAGCGGGCGATCGCCGGGCCGAGCGACAGGAACAGGAAGGCGCCCGGGACGACCGCCACCGCGGTGGTGCGCAGCCCGTACGACAGGTCGTCGCGGACGGCGCCGGCGTCCTCGTCGGCCGCCGCCCGGGAGAGCCGGGGGAGCACCGCGCTCATGATCGAGACGGTGATCACGGCCTGCGGGAGCTGCCAGATCAGCAGGGCGTTGGAGAACGCCGCGAGGCCGACGCCCTCGTGGCCGCCCTTCTCGGCGGCGCTGCCGGCGGCGGTGGCCAGCTGGGTGATGACCAGGAAGCCGGCCTGGTTGGCGAGCACGAAGAAGAAGGTCCACTTGGCCAGCCGGGCGGCCTTGCCCAGGCCGTGGCCGCGCCAGTCGAAGCGCGGCCGGTAGCGGAAGCCGGCCGACCGCAGGTACGGGATCATCGCCAGCGACTGGACGACCAGGCCGAGCAGGGTGCCGAGGCCGAGCAGCCGGACGCCCTCGGGCGAGATGCCCTCGGGCGTCACGTGCGTGCCGCTGTAGCCGCCGTACACCCAGATGTAGGCGCCGAAGGTGAAGATCACCACGATGTTGTTGAGGACCGGGGTCCACATCATCGCGCCGAACCGGCCGCGGGCGTTGAGGATCTGCCCCATCACCACGTGGACGCCCATGAAGAAGATGGTCGGCAGGCAGTACCGGGCCAGCGCGACCGTGGTCTCGGCGCGGTCCGCGTTCTCCATCATCGAGTGCGAGATCAGCTGCACCAGCAGCGGTGCCCCGAGCACCGCGAGGAACACCACGCCGCCGAGCCCGACCATCACCAGGGTGAGCAGCCGGTTGGCGTACGCGGTGCCGCCGTCCTCGTCGTTCTTCATGCTGCGCACCAGCTGCGGCACGAAGACGGCGTTCAGCGCGCCGCCGCCGATCAGGATGTACAGCAGGGTCGGCAGGGTGTAGGCGGCGTTGTACGAGTCGCCCATGGCGGCGACGCCGATGGCGGCGGTGATCACCATGGTCCGGACGAAGCCGGTGCCGCGGGAGACCAGCGTGCCGGCCGCCATGATCGCGCTGGAGTTCAGCAGGCTCGCGACCTTGCCGCCGCCGGCCGCCGGGGCGGGCTCGGCCGCGGGCGCCGGCTGTGCGGCGCGCTCCTCGGCGACGAGGTCCGCCAGCGGCTCCACCGCCGGCGGCACCGCCACGGCGGCCACCTGCATGGTGGCCTCGTCCTCGGAGAGCGGCGGGTCGAACTCGATCGGGGGGACGAAGGGGCGGTGCCCGTCCGGGCCGGCGTACTGCTGCTGCCCCGGGTAGCCGCCCACCGGCGGGTACGGCGCGGCGGCAGCGGGGGGCGGGGGCGCGACCGGCGGTGCCATCGGGTGCACCGGGGCGGGCGGGGGCACCGGCGGCTGGGCCGCCGCCTGCTCCTGGTGACCGCCGAACAGCGCGTCCACCCCGACGTACTCGGTGGTCTCGCTGTCCCAGGTCGAGTGCGCCGGGCCCGGCTCCCACTGCGGCCGGGGCTGCTCCTGGCCGCCCCACTGGCCGCCGCCGGCCGGGGCCGGGGCCTCCTGCCAGGCGGCCTGCACCGGGGTGTCCCAGCCGGGCTGCACGGGCGGCACCGGGGCCGCGAACGGCGTCGGCGCCGAGTACTGCGCCGGCGGCACCGGCGTCGGGTAGCCGCCGCCCTGCGGCGGCAGCTGCGGCGGCACGTCGTACGCGGTGGCCGGCGGCTGAGGCGCCGCGGGCCGGTCGGCCCGCAGACCGTACGGGTCCTGGCCGGCCTGCGGGTTCCCGTACGCGTCGGCCGCGTACGGGTCCTGGGCGTAGGTGTCGGCCACGTACCAGTCGCCGGACGGCGACTCGGCGCCCGGCCGGTTCTCACCGCGGCCCGGCGGCCGCTCCTCGCTGCGCCCGGTCATGTCACCTCTTCGCTGTCGTGGGGGAGGCCGGCCCGGCGTTGCGGGGGGTCGGCGGTATCAAGGACCAACCTTCTCATCACTGGCGGTCCGATCCCGGCCATCCGCGTTGCTGCCGCGCGGTGTCTGCGCGGGGCCGGCCTCGGCGGATCCGCCGCCGGAGCCGTCTTCGGGGCCGCCGCCGGGGCCGTTCCCGGAGGGTTCGCCGGCACCGCCCCCGGCCTCGCCGTCGGGCTTCTCCCCGCTCGCGTCCCCGCCCGCGTCCTGCGCCCCGTCCCGGGCCTCGTCCGCCGCCGGGGCCGGTGCGCCGTCCGCCGCCGGGCCGTCGACCGGCTGGTCGCCGTCGGTGTGCGGCTGCCCGGCCCGCCGCTTGCGCTGGCGCACGAAGCGCAGCGCGGCCAGCAGCAGCAGGGCGGCGCCGGCCGCGAAGACGTACAGCACGCCGTTGGTCACCGAGGTGACGTCCACCCTGAACTGCTGCGGTGCGCCGTACTTCTGCGGGTTGGGGCCGGTGGTCCAGAGCTGGGCGGTCATGTTGACCGGGCCGTTGTTGTGCGCCTCGGCGTTGAACCGGAGGGTGACGCTCTGGGAGGCGGGGATGACCAGTTCCTCCTCCTTGCCCACCCGCAGCCGGTTCGGCTGCGGCGAGGTGAGCACCAGCTTGAGGTTGGTGACGGTCTGGGTGAGGTCGTTGCGGACGCTGACCGGGAGCAGACCGGTGTTGCCGGCGAAGGTGACGACGTTCTTCTTCGGCACCCGGACGGCCCCGGTCAGTTCGTCCAGGTACTTGGCGACGTCCGCGCGGTAGGTGCTGCCGGCCGCCGCGTCGGTGCGCCACGCGGTGGACAGCGAGCGGACCATCGCGGCGCTGAACGGGCCGCGCACCCGCTGCGGCAGGGTGAGCACCCGCATCAGCGTGTCCAGGTTCTGCTGGATCTCGTCGGTGCTGCTCAGCTCGGCCGCGGACAGCTCCGAGGCGCGGACCTGGGCCGGGTAGTCGGCGGCCGCCGGGACGGCGGTGTTGGCCTTCTGGTCGGGCGAGGCCTGGGCCAGGGTGTCCAGCTTGACCGGGGCGAGCCACTTGTTGTCGGAGGCCGTCTGCAGGGCGTCCGCCAGCACCTTGGCGGTGCTCGCGGTCAGGTCGCGCGGCGGCATCACCAGCAGGCCGCGCTGGTTCTGCGGCTGCTCGTGGGTGATCGTGTAGGTCTCGGCGAGGAAGCGCTGGTTCGCCTTGGTCTGTGCCTGCGGGGTGGCGAGGTCGGTCTGGAACAGCGAGGAGACGGTCTCGTCGGCGACCACCGCGTTCTGCCCGCTGCCGATCGGGCGCACCGCGGTCGGGGTGTAGTTCATCGCGTCCGGCTCCGGCATGCTCGCGCCGTTGACCAGGACCAGGCCGTCGCCGGCCTGCTGGGCGATGCCCGCGATCTGCTGGTCGAGGTAGCCCTGGTACGGCCAGGCCACGTCCGAGCGGGTGTCGACGGACAGCCGCCCCTCGACGGTGAGCCGGCCGGCGGTGGCCGCCTTGCCCAGGGCGGTGCCCATCCCGGTCAGGTCGGCGCCGTTGTGCGCGATCGAGGCGAGGTCCGGGTCGGCGTAGGGCAGTGACACCACCTGGCCGCCCGGCTTGGCGACGGCGGCCCGCAGCTTGTCCAGCCAGGCCGTGGCGGCGGCCTGGCCGGTGCCGGGGACGGTGTTGTCGTCCTTGGCCGGCTTGCCGACGTCCTGGCCCGGCTTCTGCACCCGGTACGGCCTGGTCATCGCGAACGCGGTGTCCAGCAGGTCCGGGTCGACCACCCAGGTCAGCCCGGTCATCTTGGCCCCGGTGTCCACCAGCTCGTACAGCCGGCCGCCCGGGGAGAACTCGGCGGTCAGGCTGTCGTCGCGCAGGACGGGGACGGGCTGGTCGTTGTCGGAGTAGGTCTGCGCGGCCAGCACCGGCGCGTGCACCAGCGGCCAGAGCGTGGTGACCTTGCTGGGCTGCGCCTCGGCGCCGCCCGGGTTGTACGGCAGGAAGGTCCGGGCGATGCCCAGCGGCCGGTCGCGCTGGTTGTCGGCGGTCGAGCCCCAGGCGTCCACCGCGAGCTCGTAGACGCCGCTGTCGGACAGCCCGAGGTCGCTCACCGAGACGCTCAGGGTGTAGGGCTGGTTCTGGCCCGGACCCAGCTCCGGCAGGGCGTACTGCGGGCTGTCCAGCTCCACGCCGTCGGAGTTGGTCGGGCCGCTGCGGGTGGTCACCAGGGACAGGTCGCTGCGCCGCTGCAGCGGCTTGCTGGACAGCGGCTTGCGGACGGCCGCGTGGGCGTTCTTGACCGCGGCCTTGCCGGTGTTGGTGACGTGCCCGGTGATCTTCACGATGCCGTTCGGGCTGGCCACCTGCGGTGCCACCGTCTCGATGGTCATCTCCACCGGGTACTCGGCCGAGACGCCGTTGTCGGTGGTCGGCCGGACGCCGCCCCCGGCGGGTAGCGCCGCGGCCGGGGCGACCGCTGAGAACAGGGCCAGGGCGGCCCCGCAGGCGGCGGCGAGGCGGCGGGCCGCCTGCCCCGCGCGCCGCCCCGTGCCGTGCCCTTCGACGGGGCGTTGGGTCCTTCCGGGCCGTCGGTCCGCCCCCAGGCCCGAGTGCCGTGCCGGCTCACTCACTCGTTCCGCCCTCGCCGTTCTCGATCGCTCGCTGCTGATGCTGTTCGCTTGACGTTCTTCGCTCGACGCAGTTCGCCGCGCTGGTGCCGCGGGAGCTCCGCCGGCCACGGCGGCACGCGACACCGCATCCCCTGTCCGGTGCCCGAGACTCGTCCACCGGCATGGTAACGATGCAGCCCGCGGTGCAGTGTCGCGGGCCTTGGGGTGAGACGCCCAAAACGCGCGGGCGGTTGACCTGTCGGGCCACGTACTCTTGTGAGCCGTGTCCACTGCCAATGAGTCCACCGCGCACCTCGACCGTTCCAGCACCGCCGTCCAGGCCGTCCCAGGCCTGAGCGAGGCCCAGACCCTGGGGCTGCAAGAGCTGCTGCGGGTGTCGCCGGTGGCCGACGAGATCGCCCGTCGGTTCGAGGCGGCCGGCCACCGGCTGGCCCTGGTCGGCGGCTCGGTGCGGGACGCCCTGCTCGGCCGGCTCGGCAACGACCTGGACTTCACCACCGACGCCCGCCCGCAGCAGGTGCTCAGGCTGGTCAAGGGCTGGGCGGACGCGGTCTGGGACGTCGGCATCGCCTTCGGCACGGTCGGCGCCCGCAAGGACACCCCCGAGGGCTCCTTCCTGATCGAGATCACCACCTACCGCTCCGAGGCGTACGACCGGACCTCCCGCAAGCCCGAGGTCACCTACGGCGACACCATCGAGCAGGACCTGGTCCGCCGGGACTTCACCGTCAACGCGATGGCCGTCGACCTGCCCGGCCGCGGCTTCGTCGACCCGCACCACGGCCTGGACGACCTGGAGGCCCGGGTGCTGCGCACCCCCGCGACCCCCGAGGAGTCCTTCTCCGACGACCCGCTGCGGATGATGCGCGCCGCCCGCTTCGCCGCCCAGCTCGACTTCGAGCCGGCCCCCGAGGTCGTCGCCGCGATGACCGCGATGGCCGAGCGGATCACCATCGTGTCCGCCGAGCGCGTCCAGGCCGAGCTGAACAAGCTGCTGCTGGCCAAGCACCCGGTGAAGGGCCTGCGGCTGCTGGTCGACACCGGCCTGGCCGACCACGTGCTGCCCGAGCTGCCCGCACTGCGGCTGGAGCGCGACGAGCACCACCGGCACAAGGACGTCTACGAGCACTCGCTGACCGTCCTGGAACAGGCCGTCGACCTGGAGCAGGACGGCCCGGACCTCACCCTGCGGCTGGCCGCGCTGCTGCACGACATCGGCAAGCCGCGCACCCGCCGCTTCGAGTCGGACGGCCGGGTCTCCTTCCACCACCACGAGGTGGTCGGCGCCAAGATGACCCGCAAGCGGATGCGCGAGCTCAAGTACTCCAAGGAGCTCACCGAGGACGTCTCGCAGCTGGTCGAGCTGCACCTGCGCTTCCACGGCTACGGCGGCGGCGAGTGGACGGACTCCGCGGTGCGCCGCTACGTCACCGACGCCGGACCGCTGCTGGAGCGCCTGCACAAGCTCACCCGCTCCGACTGCACCACCCGCAACCGCAAGAAGGCGGCGGCGCTGTCGCGCACCTACGACGGCCTGGAGCAGCGGATCACCGAGCTGAAGGCCCAGGAGGAGCTGGACGCCGTCCGCCCGGCGCTGGACGGCAACCAGATCATGGAGCTGCTCGGGCTCAAGCCCGGCCCGCAGGTCGGCAAGGCGTACAAGCACATGCTCGAACTCCGGCTGGAGCACGGCCCGCTGGAGCACGACGCGGCGGTGGCCGCGCTGCGGGCCTGGTGGGCCGAGCAGCAGGGCTGAGAGGTGCTGCGAGGGGTGGGGGCGGGGGCGGGCGGGGCCCCCCCCCCCCCCGGGCGGGGGGGACGGGGGGGGGAGGGAGGGGGAGGCGGGGGGGCCTTTGCGGGGGGGGGGGGGGGGGGGGGGGGGGGGCCGGCGGGCGCCCGCCCCCACCCCTCGGGCGTGCCGGGTCAGCCGTGGAGGCTCTGCAGGCAGAGCACGTAGTTGAGGGCCGGCAGGTTGGAGTAGGTGCGGGTGTAGGTGCTGTCCGACTTCGGCTGCTTCTCGCAGACCTTCTCGTCGGAGGTGGCCAGGTACTTGAAGACCACCTTGTACTGGGCGCGGGAGTCGCCGCAGGGCAGCATGGTGATCTTCGGGTTGGCGTCGTGGGTCGCGCCGGTGCCGTTCTCGTTGCGCAGGCAGTCGCCGGGGTTGGCCCGGTCGATGCTGTCGGCAGCGGTGCTGGGGGCGGTCGGCGGCGGCAGCGTGATGGTGGGCACCGGCGGCATGCTGAACGTCGGCGAGGGGAACGGCCGCGGCGTGTAGGTCGGCGGCGGCGAGAAGGTGGTCACCGGGGGCACCGTCACCGTCGGTATCGCGATCGGCGCGACCGGGTCGTCCTTCTTCGGGCCGAGCACCCCGGTGGCGGCCAGGACCAGCGTGACGACCACCGAGAGCGGCAGCAGCAGCATCAGCGCGTGCGGCCGCCGGCCCAGCGGGACGCCGGGGTCGAGCTGGGGGCCGTGGCTGCCCGGGACGGGCGGCGGCAGCCGCTTGACCTTGCCGTTGGCGGCGAGGTTCAGCAGCAGGGTGATCGGCGCCAGCAGCACCGACGCCGGGCTCCACCAGCCCTGGACCAGGGTGCGGGCGGACAGGTCGCGCACCGTCGCCGTCCCGCAGGTGCGGCAGAACGGGCCCGGCATCCGCAGCATCCGGTAGGCCAGGACCAGGCCCTGGTGGCCGCGGACGGTGGCGTCCACGGCCGGGAAGCCGCCGCAGAAGCGGCAGGCGGGCCCGTCCTGTGGCGCCGGTGGCGGGTACCCGTACCCGTAGCCGGGCGCGGGCTGGGGAGGGTAGCCGTACGGCTGGTCGGGCGGCGGCGGGGCGGCCGGGTAGCCGTAGCCGGGCGGCGGGCCCGGCGGCGGGGGCGGGGTCGGCCGGCCGTAGGGGTTGCCGGTGGCGTACGGGTTGCCGTCGTCGGGCGGCGGGGCGCCGTACGGCAGCTGGGGCGGCGGAACGGACAAGAGGTCCCCCGGGGATGCGGTGGTGGTGGAGAGGTCAGGCCTTCCCCGGCAGCGGGGTGCCGGCCGGGGTCATCGGGCCGAGGCAGAGCACGTACCGCTTCTTGTTCCAGCGGCGTCCGCTCTTGCCCGAGACGGCGCTGGTGGTCTGCGGCGTCTGCCGGCAGCGGTTCACGTCGGTGGTGTCGCCGAACGTCGACAGGACCCGGTAATTCGCTTTGGCGTCAGTGCACTTGACGATCTCGACATCGCGGGTGCCGCTCACCCGGACGCAGTCGCCGGGCTTGGCGCTGCTGACGCTCGGGCCGCTGGCGAAGTAGCCGACGGCCAGCGCGAGGCAGCCGCCGACCAGGCCGACGATCCGCAGCTTCGCCTTGATGCCGCGCTTCGCGGGGGGCGCCGCGGCGGCGGCGGGCGGCGGGTAGCCGTACGGACCGGCGGGCGGCTGCTGGCCGTACGGCGGCTGGGCGCCGTAGCCGGGCGGCTGCTGGCCGTAGGCCGGGGGCGGTCCGAAGCCGGGCGGTGCGGGCTGGGGTGGTCCGGGCTGGGGCGGCCCGGGTGGGGGCGGTCCGAAGCCGGGCGGTGCGGGCTGGGGCTGCGACGGGATGTACGGCACCTGCCCGTACGGCGGGGCCGGCTGTGGGGGCGGCCCGTACGGCGGAGGTGGCCCGTACGGGCCGGGCGGTGTGCTCATCAGTTCGTCCCCCGAGGCCGAGTGCTGTCGCTCCGACAGGTCTGACGTACCTTAGCGACTCGGTCGGACGCCACCGTTCCGAGGGGCCGAGGGCCTTCAGGAGGCTCGGTCGCCGGGGAGCGGCCCGTACCGCCGGGCGGAGCGCAGGTAGAGGAGCGCCGAGAGCCCGTACACCGCGGCGACCCCGACCACCACCACGACCGAGCGGCCGGAGAGCGGCAGCACCAGCGCCGTGACCAGGGCGGCGGTCACGAAGGCGACGTTGAACAGCACGTCGTAGATCGCGAAGACCCGGCCGCGGTACTCGTCCTCGACCGACTCCTGGACCACGGTGTCGGCGCAGATCTTGGTGCCCTGGGTGACCACCCCGAGCAGCAGCGCCGCGAGCAGGCAGGGCAGCAGGGTGAAGCTCAGGCCGAGCGCCGGGACGAAGACCACCGGGGCCGCCAGGCAGACCGTCAGCCAGCCGGCCAGGCCGAGCCGCCGGGTGCACCAGGGGCTGACCAGCGCGGCGACGAAGAACCCGGCGGCGGACAGGCCGACCGCCTGGCCGAGCGTGACCAGTCCGGCCGCGCTGTCGGACGGGTCGTTGAAGGTGTACCGGGCGAGCATCACCACGACCACGATCAGCACGCCGTAGCAGAACCGGGCCGCGGTGACGGCGGCCAGCGCGTGCACGGCGGGCCGGCAGTCCCGCACCAAGTGGCGCACGGCGGCGCCGAGTTCGACGGCGGCCCGGACCAGCGCCTGGCCGAGCGCCGGGCGGTCGCCGTGCTTCTCCGGGCCGAGCAGGTCGCGGTCCATCCGGCGGGCGGCCAGTGCGGCCGACAGGTAGAGCAGCGCGGCCACCGTGACCAGCGCGGCGTCGGCCTTCGGCCCGGGGGTCATCACCTGGTGCAGCAGGAAGCCGACCCCTCCGCCGGAGGCGGCGGCGACCGTGCCCAGCGTGGGGGAGAGCGCGTTGGCGGTGACCAGCTGGTCCTGCTCGACCACCCGGGGCAGGGCGGCGGACAGGCCGGCCAGGATGAACCGGTTGAGCGCGGTGACCAGCAGCGCCGAGGCGAAGAACAGCCAGGTCGGCGCCTCCGCCAGGAGCAGGGCGCCGGTGACGAGGCCGAGCCCGAAGCGGGCCAGGTTGCCGTAGTAGAGCACCTGGCGGCGGCGCCAGCGGTCCAGCAGCACTCCGGCGAACGGCCCGATCACCGAGAACGGCAGCAGCATCACGGCCAGCACCGAGGCGATGTCGGCGGGGGAGGACTGCTTCTCCGGGGAGAACACGACGTAGGCGGCGAGCGAGACCTGGAAGACGCCGTCCGAGAGCTGGGAGAGCACCCGGGCGGTCAGCAGCCGCCGGAAGTCCCGGCCGCGGAGCAGACCGAGAAGCGTGGCACGGTGTGCGGACTGGTGGGTGCTGCCGTTCTCGGTGATCGCCACCCGCCCAGAGTGCCATGGAACCGGCCGCTGTTTCACGTGAAACATTCGCCGAGAAACGGTGAAGGGCCCACGATCCGATGATCGTGGGCCCTCCGGCGCGGCCGGCGGCGGTCACCCGCCTCCGGCTCCGGCGCTCTACCTCAGCGCTCGACCTCGCCGCGGATGAACTTCTCGACGTTCTCCTTGGCCTCGTCGTCGAAGTACTGCACCGGCGGGGACTTCATGAAGTACGAGGAGGCCGACAGGATCGGGCCGCCGATGCCGCGGTCCTTGGCGATCTTCGCGGCGCGCACGGCGTCGATGATGACACCGGCGGAGTTCGGGGAGTCCCAGACCTCGAGCTTGTACTCCAGGTTCAGCGGGACGTTGCCGAACGCGCGACCCTCCAGGCGGACGTACGCCCACTTGCGGTCGTCCAGCCAGGCCACGTAGTCCGACGGGCCGATGTGGACGTTGTTGGCGCCCATCTCGCGGTCGCGGATCTGCGAGGTGACGGCCTGGGTCTTGGAGATCTTCTTGGACTCCAGGCGCTCGCGCTCGAGCATGTTCTTGAAGTCCATGTTGCCGCCGACGTTCAGCTGCATGGTGCGCTCGAGGATGACACCGCGGTCCTCGAACAGCTTGGCCATCACGCGGTGCGTGATGGTGGCGCCGACCTGGGACTTGATGTCGTCACCGACGATCGGCACGCCGGCCTCGGTGAACTTGTCCGCCCACTCCTTGGTGCCCGCGATGAACACCGGCAGGGCGTTCACGAAGGCGACCTTGGCGTCGATGGCGCACTGGGCGTAGAACTTGGCGGCGGCCTCGGAACCGACGGGCAGGTAGCAGACCAGGACGTCGACCTGCTGGTCCTTGAGGATCTGGACGACGTCGACCGGGGTCTCGTCGGACTCCTCGATGGTCTCCCGGTAGTACTTGCCCAGGCCGTCGAGGGTGTGGCCGCGCTGGACGGTGACGCCGGTCGGCGGCACGTCGCAGATCTTGATGGTGTTGTTCTCGCTGCTGCCGATGGCGTCGGCCAGGTCGAAGCCGACCTTCTTGGCGTCGACGTCGAACGCGGCGACGAACTCCACGTCGCGGACGTGGTACTCACCGAACTGGACGTGCATCAGCCCGGGGACCTTGCCGGCCGGGTCGGCGTCCTTGTAGTACTCGACACCCTGCACCAGCGACGCGGCGCAGTTGCCCACGCCCACGATGGCTACGCGAACCGAACCCATTCCGGTTGCTCCCTGTGATCTCATGAGGGCCGCCGGGGTCGACGGCACTCGTCCTGCTTCTTCGATGACTGCTTGTACGGGCGCGAGGCGCCCACTCCTGCCGCGCGGCACAGGGCTGACGCGGTGTCAGCGCTCCTGGGCGGAGCGCCCCGGGCGGTCGTACGGTGGCCCGGGCGGGTCCTGGGACCCTTCCTCCTGGCCACGGCCGTCCGAAGTCTTGTGGGGTACGGCGGTGGTGTTGCCGCCGGTGGCGGGCCCGGTCCGGCCGGTGCGGTTGGCCCGCTCGGTCTCGATCAGCTCGTTGAGCCACCGGACCTCGCGCTCCACCGACTCCAGTCCGTGCCGCTGCAGCTCGACGGTGTAGTCGTCGAACCGCTCGCGGGCGCGGGCCAGCGAGTTGCGCATCTTCTCCAGTCGCTCCTCCAGCCGGCTGCGACGCCCTTCCAGGACGCGCATCCGCACGGCCCGGTCGGTCTGGCCGAAGAACGCGAAGTGGACGCCGAAGTGCTCGTCCTCCCAGGCGTCGGGCCCGGAGTCGGCGAGCAGCTCCTCGAAGCGCTGCTTGCCTTCGGGGGAGAGCCGGTAGACGGTCTTGGACCGCTTGCCGTTGAGCGCGGTGGCCGGGACGTACTCGACGTCCGGGTTGTCCTCGACCAGGAAGCCCTGGGCGACCAGGCTCTTCAGACACGGGTAGAGCGTTCCGTACGAGAACGCCCGCAACGTTCCGAGCAGGACGTTGAGCCGCTTGCGCAGCTCGTAGCCGTGCATCGGGGCGTCGTGGAGCAGACCGAGAACGGCGAACTCCAGCACTCCTGAGCGCCTGCCCATTGCCGTCGTCCTCCTTGCCTCTCGGCCGTTGTCCGGCCGCTGCATCGGGCGGTATGCCGCGTCGATGTATCGGCTCGATATATCGAGAACAGTAAACCGGGCCCTCGGAACGGGCAAGGGGGGCGCGCGTGAAGGTGATCACAAGCCGACGCGCAGGAGTGGTTGGCAACGGGCGTGTAATGATCTGCTGCCGTTTTGCGGTCATTGGGGACTGATGCCCGATTAGTTGGGATTCCCGGCTGCGTACGCTGTCGCGTGTGCACGAGGACCACCTCCGGGGTTAGGGCGGTTGGCGGGCATCGGACGTGAACCCTGCCTTCAGGCTGGAACCGCCTGGCGAGGAGTGGCTGCAACATGAGTGAACGACGGCGAAGGACGCCCAGCCCGGGCGGTGACGGGCAGCAGCCCCCGGGTGGTGGTGGCCGTCAGGGCGGACCAGGCCGGGGCGAGGTGAGCTCGGACGGCGTCGGCCGTCGGCGCCCCCCGGGCGAACGGGAGACCGCTCAGCAACCCCGGATGACCCGCGCCGAACTGCGCAAGGCCGCCCAGAAGGGCGGCAAGGGCGGCCGGCGCGGTGCTGCCGACGCCTCCGCGTCCGCGGCCGCCGCCGCAGGCCCCGGCAAGAAGCGGTTCATCGACTACCCGCGCTTCGGCAAGACCGGCGTCCGGCGCTGGCTGCCGTCCTGGCGGCAGTGGCTGAGCGCCTTCCTGATCTTCTTCGCCACCTGCGTGGGCGGGGTCTTCTACCTCTACCAGACCACCGAGATCCCGCAGCTCAAGGATCTGATGAAGGACCAGAACACGATCTACTACTGGGCCGACAACACGGAGATGACCCGCAAGGGCGAGACCAACCGTCAGATCGTCGAGCTCTCCGACATCAGCCCCAACCTGCAGAACGCCGTGATCGCGGCGGAGAACCAGACCTTCCGCGAGGACAGCGGCATCGACCCCAAGGGCATGCTCCGCGCCGTCTACAACATGGCCAAGGGCGGCGAGACCCAGGGCGCCTCGACGATCACCCAGCAGTACGTGAAGAACGCGTACCTCAGCCAGGAGCAGACCCTCAGCCGCAAGCTGAAGGAGTTCTTCATCACGCTGAAGATCAATCAGAAGATGCAGAAGCCGGACATCCTCAAGGGGTACCTGAACACCAGCTGGTTCGGTCGCGGCTCGAACGGCGCCCAGGCCGCCGCACAGGCCTACTACGGGGTCGACGCCAAGGACCTCGACCTCTGTCAGAGCGCCATGCTGGCCGGCCTGTTGAAGGGCGCGTCGTACTACGACCCCAGCAACCCGGCCAACAAGGAGCGGGCCGAGGGGCGGTGGTCCTGGATCCTCGACAACATGGTGAAGATCAAGGCCGTCACCCCGGAGGAGCGTGCCAAGTGCAGCACGTTCCCCGCCCCGATCCCGCAGAAGCCCAACTCCAGCATGAACGGTGAGGTCAGCTACCTGGTCGACACCGCCAACAAGTACCTGATGGCCACCGACAAGGCGATCACCCAGCAGATGATCGACAAGGGCGGTCTGAAGGTCTACACCACCTTCGAGAAGGACAAGGTCGACGCCCTGAAGAAGGCCGTCGACGACGTCAAGGGCGAGAACCTCAACGCCCAGAAGCGCCCCAACAACGACACCTTCATCCAGTTCGGCTCCGCCAGCATCCGCCCCGGCGACGGCGCGATCGTCGCCCTCTACGGCGGCGACGGCGTGGAGAACGGCCACTTCGACAACAACGCCGACGCCATCGGCGTCCAGGTCGGCTCGACCTTCAAGCCCTTCGTGCTGGCGACCGCCATGCAGATCGGCGTCCAGACGGCCACCGACGACAAGGGCAAGCCGAAGCGGATCAACGCCGACAGCCGCTACCTGTCCGACGACATGTCCGAGATCCGCAAGCCGGACGGCTCGCTGGTGATCGGCGACGACGGCAAGCCCTACCGGCAGAAGAACGAGGACTCAGGCAAGCGCGGCTACGTCTCGCTGCGGTCGGCCATGCAGAACTCGTTCAACGTGCCCTTCGTCCAGCTCAACCAGGACGTCGGCGGTCAGAACGTGGCCAACATCGCCGAGCAGATGGGCGTCAGGAAGGAGAGCTTCGCCGACCCGAAGACCCCGACCTTCGCCCTCGGCACCTCCACCATCAGCCCGATCCGGATGGCCACCGCCTACGGCACCCTGGCGGCCAGCGGCAAGGAGGCCGAGCCCTACTCGGTCACCAAGGTCGAGGTGAACGGCACCGAGCGCCCGGGCTTCGGCAAGAAGGACGCCAAGGTCGCCCTGGAGCCGGCCGTCGCCGACAACGTCACCGACGTGCTGGTGAACGTGGTGAAGAACGGTACCGGTTTCAAGGCCAAGGAGCTGGGCCGCCCGGTGGCCGGCAAGACCGGTACCACCGACCAGAACAAGTCGGCCTGGTGGGTCGGCTACACCCCGCAGCTGGTGACCAGCGTCGCGATGTGGCGCGAGGACCCGAGCAAGCACGAGCGGCTGTCGCTCAACGGCACCGGCGGCAAGGAGTCCATCCACGGTGGTGACATCCCGACCGACGTCTTCACCCGGTACATGAAGGCCGCGCTGGCCAACGAGAAGAAGATGGACTTCCCGGCCCCGCAGCCGGTCGGCACCCAGGTGGACTCCTCCGGCGCCCCGGTCTCGCCGAGCATGACGCCCACGCAGACGACGAGCGAGACCCCGTCGGCCCCGCCCGCGACCCAGCCGGGCACCAACAACCAGCCCCCGCCGACCAACAACAACCAGCCGCAGCCGCCCGTGTCCACCCAGGGCCCGGGCTGTGTCCCGGGCGTGGACTGCCCGGGCACGCAGCCGAGCCAGACACCGTCGCACACCAGGACCAACCCCGGTCCGACGAGCAGCTGCGGCCTCCTCGGCTGCACCACGCCCCCGCCCACGGCGCCGCCGACGGACCCCCCGGCGACGAGCAGCAAGCCGAGCGGCAAGCCGCCGACACCGTCTTCGACCGGCGGTGGCGGTGGGCAGAACGCACTGCTGCCCTGACCACCACCCGCTGAGCGGATGAACCGAACGGCGGTGGCGGCCCTCTCCGGAGG
>NZ_JBHXTQ010000119.1:0-18611 GCF_042677305.1 Kitasatospora sp. NPDC127121
GCCCCGCCCCCACCAACCCCCCCCGCCGCCCCCCCCCCGGCCCTTTCTGGCACCAGCGGTCGGCGTCGGGGCGCGCTGTCCGGAGGGGCCGCGCCGCCACTGTCAGTACTTGGGGCCGATGTGGGCGTCCATGAGGGCGACGGAGTCCTTGCGGGCGACGGAGATGTTGGTGGCACCGGTCGGCCGGGCCGCGGCCTTCCACTGGACGCCGACGGCGTCGAGGGTGGCGGTGAACAGGCCGATGATGTCGGTCGAGGTGTTGGTGAAGAAGTAACGCGGGTACTCGTAGCGCTTCTTGACGCCGCCGACCATTCGCGTCGTCCAGTTGGTGATGCGGCAGCCGTCGGAGTGGATCAGGCCGCGCAGGAACTCCCACGGGTGGGCGTCGACGATCTCCTGCTGCCAGGGCGCGAGGGAGATCGACCGTCGGTGCTTCGGGCCGGGGCCGTGCTGGGGGAAGAGGCAGGGCCAGTGCTTGCTGGTGCTCACGACACTGGTGCAGCCCGGTGCGCGGACGCGCTGAACCCCGTTGAGCGGCATGACGGCGGAGACGGCTCGCTGGCATTCGTCGATCAGGCCGGGCCAGGCGTCGCAGCACGCGATGCGGAGGGCGTAGACCTTGCGGCGGCCCTCGCTGACACAGCCGTCGCCGAGGTAGAGGCCGAGGAGGTAGGCGTAGTCGGCGCGCGGGCGTGAGGGGTCGAGTCGGCCGCTGCGGACCGGGCACTCGGCGGTCATGCGAGGGCTGGGCACGGCACCGGAGGCCCACGCGCGGATCGCGAACCGGGATATTCCGGTCGCGCGGCTGACCTGGCTGAAGGTCAGCCCGGTCGCGTGGAGGTCGAGCGCCCGCTGCCGGGTGGCCGTGTCGTACATGCCGCTGTCAGTACTTGGGGCCGATGTGGGCGTCCATGCGGGCGACGGAGTCCTTGCGGGCGACGGAGATGTTGACCTGGCCGGTGGGGCGGGGGATCGAGGCCTTCCATTGGATGCCGACGGCGTCGAGGGTGGCGGTGAAGAGGCCGATGATGTCGGTGGACGTGTTGGTGAAGAAGTAACGCGGGTACTCGTAGCGGCGAGTGACACCCTTGACGGTCTTGGTCGTCCAGTTGGTGATCCGAGAACCGTCCGAGTGGATCAGGCCGCGCAGGAATTCCCAGGGGTGGGCGTCGACGATCTCCTGCTGCCAGGACTCCAGGGCTATGGTGCGCTCGTGTTTCCTGCCGGGCCCGTGCTGGGGGAAGTGGCAGATCAGATGGTTCGAGTAGAGCTTGATGTCATGACAGCCGGTCCGTCGGACTCGGCAGGCACTGTTCCTCGGAAAGACCAGGTGCATGGTCTGTTCGACGGAGTCCATGACCCCGGGCCACTTGTCGTCGCAGGTGATCTGGAGGGTCATCGTGCGCCGGTATTCATTTGGCAGGAGGATATGGCCGTCGCCGAGGTAGAGGCCGAGGAGGTGTGCGTACGCCGGGCGGTTCAGGTCGTCGCCGTAGCAGTGGGTGCAGGTGGATCGGTGCCGACCGGGGAGCTCTTGGCCGCGCTTGATGCGGTCCTGCTGCTTCCACCAACCGATCGTGCCCCGCGGGACATCCAGTCGGCGAGCGACCTCGGTGTTGCGAACGCCCTGACGCAGCAGCAGGACGGCTTCTTCGCGAATGGATCGAACGACCATGCGGGTGATCCTGCAGCCCGTGAATCACTTGTGCGGGCGAACGGGATTGTTTTCACTCGAACTAGTGAAGATCGCCAAGCGTTAGGTTGCTGCCCTAAGTGGCTTTGAAATCGAAGGAAAAGTGCCCCGGGTGGGATTCGAACCCACGCTGTATGGTGTTTGAGACCATCGCCTCTTCCGCTGGGCTACCGGGGCATCCACAGTTTCGAAGGCTGACCCCGACCCTGCGAAACCAAACATACCGTGTCTAGGTACCCTCGTGCATGCAGTACCCCGCCGGAACTAGGAGCCCCGTGAGCACCGCCGACGAGCAGGCACAGCCGCTTGAGACCGATTCGCCCCAGATCACCCGGATTGTGATCGCCGAGGATGAGGCGCTGATCCGCCTTGACCTCAAGGAGATGCTCGAAGAGGAGGGGTACACCGTCGTCGGTGAGGCCGGGGACGGGGCTACGGCGGTGAAGCTGGTGGAGGAGCTTCGGCCGGACCTCGCGATCTTCGATGTGAAGATGCCGGTGCTGGACGGGCTCTCCGCCGCCGAGCAGATCCACGAGAAGCACCTGGCGCCGGTTCTGATGCTGACGGCGTTCTCGCAGCGGGAGCTGGTGGACCGGGCGCGGGACGCCGGGGCGATGGCGTACATCGTGAAGCCGTTCAGCAAGGCGGATCTGGTGCCGGCGATCGAGATGGCGGTGTCGCGGTACACCGAGATGCGCACGCTGGAGGAGGAGATCGCGGATCTCACCCAGCGGCTGGAGACCCGGAAGCTGGTGGACCGGGCGAAGGGCGTGCTGCAGACGAAGTTCGGGCTGAACGAGCCGGCGGCGTTCCGGTGGATCCAGAAGACGTCGATGGACCGTCGGATGACGATGGCCGCGGTGGCCGAGGCGGTCATCGAGGAGGGCGCGGCCCAGGACCGCAAGAAGGCGGACGAGGACGCGTCCGAGTAGACGGATGCGAGGAGGGCCCGGCAGATCTCATCTGCCGGGCCCTTCGTGCGTGGAGGCGTGGAGGCGTGGATACGTGGAGGCGTCAGTCCTCGCCGAGGTAGGCCTTGCGGACGGATTCGTCGTGCAGGAGGTCGGCGCCCGTCCCGGAGAGGACGATGCGGCCGGTCTCCATGACGTAGCCGCGGTCGGAGAGGGAGAGGGCGGCCTGGGCGTTCTGTTCGACGAGCAGGATGGTCGTGCCGGAGGCCTTGAGTTCGATGATGGTCGCCATGATCTTCTGCATCATCAGCGGTGACAGGCCCATGGACGGCTCGTCGAGCATGAGCAGTTTGGGCTGGGACATCAGGGCCCGCCCCATGGCGAGCATCTGCTGTTCGCCGCCGGAGAGGGTGCCGGCGGCCTGGCGGCGGCGTTCGCCGAGGATGGGGAAGAGGTCGTAGGCGCGGTCGACGTCGGCGGTGATGCCGGCGGTGTCGGTGCGCAGGAAGGCGCCGAGGAGGAGGTTCTCCTCGATGGTCATGCGGGGGAAGATGTGCCGGCCTTCGGGGGAGTGGGCGAGGCCGAGGGCGACGATCTTGTGGGCGGGGACGGTGCTGAGGTCCTGGCCGTCGAAGGCGATGCGTCCGGCGGTGGGTTTGAGGAGCCCGGAGAGGGTGCGCAGGGTGGTGGTCTTGCCGGCGCCGTTGGTGCCGATGAGGGTGGTGACCTCGCCCTGGTTGACGGTGAAGCTGATGCCCTTGACGGCTTCGATCTTGCCGTAGGCGACGCGGAGGTCCTCGACCTCGAGGAGTGCGGTCACTGGTCGGTCTCCGTAACGGTCTCCGCGACTGCGGGGGTGGTGCCTTCGAGCGGGGCGCCGAGGTAGGCGGTGATGACGCGTTCGTCGTTCTGGACGGTTTCGCGGTCGCCTTCGACGATCTTCTGGCCCTGGACGAGGACGGCGGTGCGGTCGCAGAGGTTGAAGATGAAGCGCATGTCGTGCTCGATGACGAGGATCGAGACGCCCTGGTCGCGGATGGCGAAGACGAGTTCCTCGGCGGCGCGGGTCTCCTGGGGGTTCATGCCGGCGGTGGGTTCGTCGAGCAGGAGGAGGCCGGGGTCGGAGGCGAGGGCGCGGGCGATCTCCAGCTTGCGCTGTTCGCCGTAGGGGAGGTTGCGGGCGAGGTGGTCGGCCTTGTCGGCGAGGCCGGTGAAGGCGAGGAGTTCCATGGCCTTCTCGCGGCTCTCGGCTTCGGCGCGGTGGTAGCCGGGGCCGCGGAGGATGGCGGAGAAGATGCCTTCCTTGGTGCGGGTGTGGCGGCCGACGAGGACGTTCTCCAGGACGGTCATGTTGGCGAAGAGCCGGATGTTCTGGAAGGTGCGGGCGACGCCGGCCTGGGTGACGAGGTGGGGCTTGGGCGGCAGGAGGGTGCCGCGGTAGCGGACGGCGCCCTCGGTGGGGACGTAGAGGCCGGTGAGGCAGTTGAAGAAGGTGGTCTTGCCAGCGCCGTTGGGGCCGATGAGACCGATGATCTCGCCTTCGCCGACGGTGAGGCTGACGTCGTTGACGGCGGTGAGGCCGCCGAAGCGCATGGTGACGCCGGTGACTTCGAGCAGGGGTGTGGCGGTGGTGGTCATCTGGGTGGTCACGCCCCTGCCTTGGTGAGTGCGGCGCCGTCGCCGGCGGGCTGGGCCGGGATGGCGGCCTCGTGGAACTCCAGTTGGCGGCGCCGGTTGGGGATGAGGCCTTCGGGGCGGACGCGCATCAGGATGATCAGGGCGGCGCCGAAGGCGAGCAGCTGGTAGTCGGAGAGGAATTCGAGCTTCTTGGGGATGAGGAAGAGGAGGGTGGCGCCGGCGAGGGGCCCGCTGATGGTGCCCATGCCGCCGAGGATGACGGCGGCGAGCAGGAACGCGGAGTTGGGCGGGAGGGCCTCGGCGAAGGTGTACTGGTCGGGGGTGACGGTGTAGCTGACGTGGGCCTGGACGGTGCCGGCGAGGCCGGCGAGGCAGGCGCCGAGGGCGAAGGCGAGGAGTTTGAGGCGGAAGCCGTTGATGCCCATGGCTTCGGCGGCGGTCTCGTCCTCGCGGATGGCGACCCAGGCGCGGCCGATGCGGGAGTTGCCGACCCGGGCGAAGACGAGCACGACCAGGGCGGTGACGAGGAGCATCAGCAGGTAGTAGTTGGAGAAGCGGCCGAGTTCGATGCCGGCGACGGTGTGCGGCTTGCCGAGGTCGAAGCCGAGGATCTCCAGGTCGGGGATCCGGGGGATGCCGTTGGAGCCGTTGGTGACCTTGGGGCCGGTGGTGCCGTTGAGGTTGAGCATGGTGATGCGGAAGATCTCGCCGAAGCCGAGGGTGACGATGGCGAGGTAGTCGCCGCGCAGGCGCAGCGTGGGGGCGCCGATGAGGACGCCGAAGACCATGGAGACGGCGGCGCCGGTGAGCATCGCGGCCCAGAACGGGAACTGGACGTGGATGGGGGAGGCGGGGGAGCCGGAGACCAGGGCGGCGGCGTAGGCGCCGACGCCGAGGAAGGCGACGTAGCCGAGGTCGAGCAGGCCGGCGAGGCCGACGACGATGTTGAGGCCGAGGGCGACGGTGGCGAAGATCAGGATGTTGGTGGCGACGGAGGTGTACTGGTCGCTGGTCTGGGTGAAGGGGAAGCTGGCGGCGGCGGCGAAGGCGGCGCCGGTGGTGACGGGGCGGTGCTTGACGGTCAGGGCGCGCAGCCGGGCGAGCAGGCCGGACCGGGTGAGGGCGGGGACGACGAGGGCGGCGAGCAGCAGGTAGCCGATGAAGAGTTCGCCGTACTCGGTGTCGATGCCGAAGGTGATCGTGAACAGTCCGAGGCCGAAGGCCAGGACGATGGTCAGGACTTCGGCCCAGGAGGGGAGTTGGCGCGGCGCGGGCAGCGGCCGGTCGACGGTGCCCAGGCGCAGCCAGGTGTGGGCGAGGTGGCCGAGCTGGAGGAGCAGGACGACGCCGGCGGCGATCGCGAGGGCGCCCGCGAGGGCGGTCATCACGGGGGCGACGGGCTGGTCGCCGGGGATGGCGTGGGCGGCGAACCAGCCGGCGGGGGCGACGGGGACGAGCAGGAAGAGGCGCCTGTCGAGGATGCGCAGCGGGACGCGGGTGCGGCGGTCGAGGGGCAGGCCGAGGGCGCCGATGACGGTGAGGAGGCCGCCGGCGGCGAGGATCCAGCCGCCGGCTTCGAGGTTGGCGAGGCCGCCGAGTTCGGTGGCGATGGCGGAGACGGAGAAGACGCTGACGGCGAGGGCGCCGGTGGCGGCGTAGAGGACGGCGTTGTGGCTGCGGCTGGGGGCGGCCCAGCGCAGGCCGGGGGTGCCGTGGGTGGCGAGGAGCAGGAGGAGGGTGAGGAGTCCGGCGGCGAGGGCGAGCCATTGGAGGCCGGCGGGGGAGCCGGTGTAGGTGAGGTCGCCGGGGAAGTCGGAGGTCCAGGTCCAGGGGAGGGCGGCGGAGGCGGCGGTGGTGAGGGCGCCGAGGCCGGTGAGGGCGGTGGCGGCGCGGGCCGGCAGGGGGATGACCGGGGTGGTTTCGGTGGTGGTGGTCATGGTGGTCACGCCCTGTCCGCGACGCGCTCGCCGAGCAGGCCCTGGGGCCGGACGAGGAGCACGAGGATGAGGAGTACGAAGGCCCAGACGTCCTTCCAGGCGCCGCCTCCGAAGAGGTGCATGCCGGGCAGGTGCTGGATGTAGCCGGTGGCGAGGCTTTCGGCGAGGCCGAGGGCGATGCCGCCGAGCATGGCTCCGTAGATGTTGCCGATGCCGCCGAGGACGGCGGCGGTGAAGGCCTTGAGGCCGAGGATGAAGCCCATGCGGAAGTCGACCTGGCCGCTGCGCAGTCCGTAGGCGACGGCGGCGACGGCGGCGAACGCGGCGCCGATGGCGAAGGCCATGACGATGATGCGGTCGGTGTCGATGCCCATGAGCTTGGCGGTGTCGGGGTCCTGGCTGGTGGCCTGCATGGCGCGGCCGGAGCGGGTGCGGGTGACGAACCAGCCGAGGGCGAGCATGCACAGCGGGGCGGCGATGAGCAGGAAGAGGTCGCTGCGCTGGATGGTGACGGAGCCGAGGCTGAAGGGGTCGCCGGGGATCTTGGGGAAGACCCGGGCCTTCTTGGCGTCGGGGTAGAAGGAGAAGACGAGTTGCTGGAGGAAGATGGACAGCCCGATCGCGGTGATGAGGGGGGCGAGTCGGGGGGCGTTGCGCAGGGGCCGGTAGGCGAAGCGCTCGGCGGCGACGGCGGTGAGGGTGGAGACCAGGATGCCGGCGATCAGCATGAGCGGCAGGGCCAGCCACAGGGTGGTGCCGCCGGGGAGGGCGAGGTAGGCGGTCAGGGCGCCGAAGCCGCCGACCATGACGATCTCGCCGTGGGCGAAGTTGATGAGCTGGACGATGCCGTAGACCATCGTGTAGCCGATCGCGACGAGTCCGTAGAGGGCGCCGAGGATCAGGCCGTTGGCCAGCTGCTGCGGTAGGTCGTGCACCGCTGGGCCTCCGTAGTGCGTTCGGGGTGTCCGTGTGGGTGGTGGATGTGGGGGCGCGCGGGGGCACTCGTGGCGCCCCCGCGCGCTGTGCTGCTGGATGGTGGTGCGGGCCGGCTCAGCCGTTGAGGTTCAGACGCTGAAGGTTCAGTCGTCGAGGGCTCGGCCGCTGAGGTTCAGCCGTTGGAGGTTCAGCCGCTGAAGGTGCCGGTCTTCTCCACGGTCCACTTGCCGTCCTTGACGGTGTAGACGGTGAGTTGCTTGTTGGTGGTGTCGCCGAACTCGTCGAAGGAGACCTTGCCGGTGACGCCGTCGAAGGAGACCTTCTGGACGGCGTCGACGACGGCGGCGCGCGGGTTGGCGGGCAGCTTGCCGTTGTTGGCGGCGGCGACGGCCTTGACGGCCTGGATGATGGCCCAGCCGCTGTCGTAGGAGTAGCCGCCGTAGGTCTCGTAGGGGTCCTTGTAGCCGGCGGCCTTGTAGTCGGCGATGAACTTGGCGGCGGTGGGGAGTTGTTCGACGGCGCCGCCGACGGCGGTGGCGTAGTCGCCGGCGCTCTTGGGGTTGAGCTTGATGAAGTCGGCGCTCTGCATGCCGTCGCCGCCCATCAGCGGGATGTTGACGCCGGCGTCCTTGAGCTGGAGGGAGAGCGGGCCGGCGGCGGGGTACTCGCCGCCGTAGTAGACG
Organism: Kitasatospora sp. NPDC127121; assembly: GCF_042677305.1. Lineage (NCBI taxonomy): Bacteria > Bacillati > Actinomycetota > Actinomycetes > Kitasatosporales > Streptomycetaceae > Kitasatospora > Kitasatospora sp. NPDC127121. The sequence continues at coordinate 7,799 of NZ_JBHXTQ010000119.1, forward strand.
GCTTCGGCGCCGGAGGTCTTGACCTTGGTGACGATGGCGGAGAAGTCGCGGTCGTCGGGGTTGACGTGCTCCTCGCCGACGATGTTGCCGCCCTGCTTGGTGAATTCGGCCTTGAAGGTGGCGGCGAGGCCGGCGCCGTAGGTCTTCTGGTCGTCGATGAGGAAGACCTTGGACTTCTTGGCGTCCTTGGCGAGGAACTGTGCGGCGAAGGGGCCCTGGACGGCGTCGGTGGTGGCGGTGCGGAAGTAGGTCTTGAAGGGGCGCTTCTTCTCGCCGGTGACCCACTTCTCGCCCTGGCTGAGGGCGACGCCGGTGTTGGCGGGGGAGATCTCGACGAGGTTGGCGTCGTTGAAGATCTGCTGCATCGACTGGGCGACGCTGGAGTTGAGCGGGCCGACGACGCCGAGGACGCTGTTGTCGGCGACGAGCTGGGTGGCGTTCTGCTGGCCGGGGCCGGGCTTGGCGGTGTCGTCCAGGGCCTTGACCTGGAACTTGACGCCGGGGACCTCGTTCTGTTCGTTGGCCTTCTTGACCGCGAGGTCGACGGAGTTGCGGATGCCGATGCCGATGGCGGAGAGGTCGCCGGTGAGCGGGGCGTCGATGCCGATGGTGACGGTGGTGGTGGAGCCGCTGTTGCCGCTGCCTCCGTCGGCGGACTTCTTGTCGTCGCGGGAGCCGCACGCGCTGAGGCTCAGGGCGCCGATCACGGCAATGCTCACGACAATTGCGGAACGGTGACGCACGAGGGTCCCCTTCGGTTCGGGAGGCGCCGCGCCTGAGTTGGCGGGAGCCGGGATGCGCGGAGGGCCGGGCCCAATCCGTTGGCGCGGTGACTGGCCGTGACTCTAGATGCCTCTGGGCGACTCGGGCAGTGGTGTGGCGAGGCTGTGATTCTCTTGTTATGAGCACACAGAGCAGTTGTCTCAGCATGTGGTCGTTTTGGCGCGACCGATCCGCCGATGTAGGGCGTTTAGGGGCTGTTGGGGCAATGTAAGGGCCAGAAATGGGGGTTGCAGCTGGCCTGGCCGATAGTCGGACACTCATGTCCGATTCACTTGTTCCGGTCATGATCGTTCGTATTTCGGACAGCGAGGGCATGGCGAAGGAGCCCCGGGCTGCCTGCGGGCCTCGGAGCGGGCCATTGCTCGGATTTTCTGCCTGTTACGCAGAGTCACCTGCGCGGATTCCGGGCATGCTGCCGCGTCGGCCGCGCCCGGACATGCCGCCGCCCCCTTGTCCAGACCAACGCCTGCCCAGGGTGGCGGAAGGTCAAACAAGGGGGCGGCCAAGGGATTTGATGATCCGTCGGCACCGGGAAGAGTCCCGGCGCGGGGTCAGAGGTCGCGCAGCATGCAGGTCAGCCGGCAACTGGTGACCCGCTTGCCGGTGTCGTCGGTGATCGCGATCTCGTACGTGGCGGCGGTGCGGCCCTTGAACACCGCCGTCGCCACCCCGGTGACCAGCCCGGAGGTGGCCGAGCGGTGGTGGGTGGCGTTGAGGTCCACCCCGACCGCGTACCGGCCGGGGCCCGCGTGCAGCATCGCGCCGATCGAGCCCAGCGTCTCGGCCAGCGCCGCCGACGCGCCGCCGTGCAGCAGCCCGTACGGCTGCTGGTTGCCCTCCACCGGCATGGTGCCGACCACCCGGTCGCCGGAGGCCTCGACGATCCGGATGCCGAGCTTCTCGCCGAGGGCGCCGCCGGAGAAGGTCTGCGGATCGACGCCGAGCTTGGCGAAGTGGTCCAGCACGTCCTGCGGGACCTTCAGGACGGGGGCCGCGTCGGGGGCCGCGTCGGTCATGGGGAACTCCTGCCGCTCGGGGATCGTCATCGTGCTGCCTGTGATCGTACGACCGTCCTACTCGGCGGTAGCGGCCGTGTCCGGGGCCGGGGCGCGTCCGGGGTCGGGGCGCGTCAACGGACGCCCCGGGCGCGGCGGCCCCCGGCGTGCCCCCGCCGCCCGCGCCCGGCACGGCGTCCGATCGGCACGGCGCCCCTTTTGTCGGTGCCGGGCCATAGGATCGGTGGCCGGTAGTGGAATCGGCAGGAACGGGACGTTGACGTGGCTACGCAGAGTACGGACAAGGGTGCGACGGGTGGCGGCGGGGCCGGCCCGCGGCCCCGGCTGATGCTGCTCGACGGGCACTCGATGGCCTACCGGGCCTTCTACGCCCTGCCCGTGGAGAACTTCAACACCTCCACCGGCCAGCCCACCAACGCGGTCTACGGCTTCGCCTCGATGCTCGCCAACACCGTCCGGGACGAGCAGCCCACCCACCTCGCCGTCGCCTTCGACCTCTCCCGGCAGACCTTCCGCTCCGTCGAGTTCCCCGACTACAAGGCCAACCGCGCCAAGACGCCGGACGAGTTCCGCAGCCAGGTCCCCCTGATCGGCGAACTGCTCGACGCGATGAACGTCCCCCGGCTGACGGCCGAGGGCTTCGAGGCCGACGACATCATCGCCACCCTGGCCACCGCCGCCGAGGCGGCCGGCTACGACGTCGACATCGTCACCGGCGACCGCGACTCCCTCCAGCTGGTCACCGACCACATCACCGTCCTCTACCCGACCAAGGGCGTCTCCGAGCTCACCCGCTACACCCCGGAGAAGGTCGCCGAGAAGTACGGCGTCACCCCGCGCCAGTACCCGGACCTCGCCGCCCTGCGCGGAGACCCGTCCGACAACCTGCCCGGCATCCCCGGCGTCGGCGAGAAGACCGCCGCCAAGTGGGTCAACCAGTTCGGCTCCTTCGACGAACTCGTCTCCCGCGCCGACGAGGTGAAGGGCAAGATCGGCGAGAAGCTGCGCGAACACCTCGACTCGGTCAAGCGCAACCGCGTCCTCACCGAGCTCGTCCGCGACGTCGAACTCCCGCTCGGCGTCGGCGACCTGGCCCGCGCGCCGTTCGACAAGGCCGCCGTCGGCACGCTGATGGAGTCGCTGGAGTTCCGCAACGCCAACTTCCGCGACCGCGTCCACGGCATCGACCCGGCCGCCGGCGAGGAGGAGGCCGCGGCCGAACTCGCCCCCGGCGTCGAGGTCGACGGCGAACTGCTCACCGACCCGGGCACGCTGGCCGGCTGGCTGCGCGAGCACGCCGCCGACACCAAGGCCCCCGTCGCCCTCGCCGCCGTCTACCAGTGGGCGCTCGGCACCGGCGAGGTCGCCGAAGTCGCCCTGGCCGCAGGGGAATCCGCCGCCTGGTTCGACCCGGCGCAGCTCGCCGAGGAGGACGAGCGGGCCTTCGCCGCCTGGCTCGCCGACCCGGCCGCCCCCAAGGCCCTGCACATCGCCAAGCAGGTCATGCGGGCCTTCGCCGAGCGCGGCTGGGCCATCGAGGGCGTCGTCGCCGACACCGCCCTCGCCGCCTACCTGGAGAAGCCCGGCCGCCGCACCTTCACCCTGGAGGTGCTCGCCGAGGAGTACCTGGCCCGCTCGCTCACCCCCGCCCCCGCCACCGAGGACGGCCAACTCGCCTTCGACGCCCCGGAGGAGGACCCTGCGGCCGGCGCCCAGGCGCTCATGCTCCAGGCCCGCGCCGTCCTCGACCTCGCCGCGCTCTTCGACACCCGCCTCGCCGAGGTCGGCGCCACCGGGCTGCTGCGCGACATGGAGCTGCCGATCGCCGCCCTGCTGGCCCGGATGGAGCGCACCGGCATCGCCGCCGACCGCCCCTGGCTCACCAGCCTGGAGGCGCAGTTCGCCACCGAGATCCAGCGCGTGGTCGAGGAGGCGCACGCCGCCGCCGGGCGCGAGTTCAACCTCGGCTCGCCCAAGCAACTCCAGGAGATCCTCTTCGGCGAGCTCGCCCTCCCCAAGACCAAGAAGATCAAGACCGGCTACACCACCGACGCCGACGCGCTCACCTGGCTCGCCACCCAGACCGACAACGAACTGCCGGTCATCCTGCTGCGCCACCGCGACCAGGCCAAGCTGCGCACCACCGTCGAGGGCCTGCTCAAGACGGTCTCGCCCAAGGGCCGCATCCACACCACCTTCAACCAGATGGTCGCCGCCACCGGCCGGCTCTCCTCGCAGGACCCGAACCTGCAGAACATCCCCGTCCGCACCGAGGAGGGCCGCGCCATCCGCCGCGCCTTCGTCGTCGGCGAGGACTACGAGTCGCTGCTCACCGCCGACTACTCGCAGATCGAACTGCGCATCATGGCCCACCTCTCCGAGGACGAGGCCCTGTTGGAGGCCTTCGCCACCGGCGAGGACCTGCACACCACCGTCGCCTCCCAGGTCTTCGAGGTCCCGGGCACCGCGGTGGACGCCGAGATGCGCCGCAAGATCAAGGCGATGTCCTACGGCCTCGCCTACGGGCTGTCCGCGTACGGGCTCTCGCAGCAGCTCGGCATCAAGCCCGGCGAGGCCCAGGGCCTGATGGACACCTACTTCGAGCGCTTCGGCGGCGTCCGCGACTACCTGCGCCGGGTCGTCGACGAGGCCCGCGCCACCGGCTACACCGAGACGCTGCTCGGCCGCCGCCGCTACCTGCCGGACCTCAACAGCGACAACCGCCAGCGCCGCGAGATGGCGGAGCGGATGGCCCTCAACGCCCCGATCCAGGGCTCGGCCGCCGACATCGTCAAGATCGCCATGCTGCGGGTGGACGAGGCGCTGCGCGCCGCCGGCCTCACCTCCCGGATGCTGCTCCAGGTGCACGACGAAATCGTGCTGGAGCTGACCCCGGGCGAGCGCGAGCAGGTCGAGGCGATCGTCCGCGAGCAGATGGCCGGCGCCTACCCGCTGCGCGCCCCGCTGGACGTCTCGGTGGGCGTCGGCGCCAACTGGGAGGCCGCCGCGCACTGATACGGCGGCGCGGTGCGGTTCTCGGCGGGCCCGGACACCGCTGGTGTCCGGGCCCGCCGCTACGATCTGCCGGTCCGTTGCGCAGTGGGCACGACGATCGGCGGATGGCGGAGAGCCCCTTGGTGATCCAGAATGGTTCGATGGTCACGCTTGAGACTCCGCGTCTGATCCTGCGTCGCTGGCGCGAGGAGGACGTTGCGCCCATGGCCGCCGTCAATGCCGACCCCGAGGTCATGCGGTGGATCCGTGACGGCAGCGTCCGTGACGAACAGCAGACCCGCGGCGGGATCCAGGCCTGGGAGAGCGAGTGGGAGTCGCAGGGCTTCGGCCTGTTCGCCGTGGAGATCCGGTCCACGGGCGAGCTGGCCGGGTTCACCGGCCTCTCGGTCCCCGGCTTCCTGCCGGAGGTACTGCCAGCGGTCGAGGTCGGTTGGCGGCTGGGACGTTCCCACTGGGGGCGGGGCTTGGCCACCGAGGCCGCTGCGGCCGCTGTGCGGTTCGGGTTCGAGGAGCGAGGGCTGGAGCGGATCGTCAGCATCACCCAGGTGGGCAACGATGCCTCCGAACGGATCATGACCAAACTGGGGATGCGGCTGGCCCGTGAGACCGTCAGTCCCGCCGGCGGTCGGCGAGTGCGGGTGTTCGCGTTGTCGTCGGACCAGTACGCCGCAACCACTCGGCACTGAGCGCGGCCACCTGCTCGGCGGTCCCGCCGGTGCCCGGGAGTCGGCTACTCCCCTGCGTCGGCTACTCCGCTACTCCCCTGTGTCCGCTACTCACCTGCGTCCGCTACGCCCGCGCGGTGCAGGAACGCCTCGACGAGGCGGTCGGTGAAAGCCTCGTCCACGGGTTCCGCCGTCACCAGGACGCGGTGGTAGAGCGGTCCCACGAGTTGGTCGATCTCCGCCGCCATGTCGAGTCCGGTGGCGAGCTGGCCGCGTTCCACCGCGCGTTCCAGCGGGAGCCGGTCGCGTCGGCGCTGTTCGTCGAGGTACCCGGACCGCAGGGCGGCGGCGAACGCGGGATCGTGCTGGGCGTGCCCGATGAGGGCCTTGAAGACGGCGCCCGCGTCGGACCGGGTGAGGAACAGGGCCAGTTGGCGCAGGTGGGCGCGTAGGTCCGGGGCCAGGTCGCCGTGGTCCGGCGGAGTCAGGGCTTCGGCCGCGTCCTGGAGGAAGGCGTCCAGGAGGATGTCGGTCTTGGTCTTCCACCAGCGGTAGACGGTCTGCTTGGCGACGCCCGCCCGGGCGGCGATGCCCTCGATGGTGACGCCGGTGAAGCCCTTCTCGACCAGAAGGTCGTCGGCCGCCTCCAGTACTGCCTGCCGGGCCTGTTCGCTGCGGCCGTGCCGGTTGCCGTGATGGCGTGCCGCCGGTTGCGGCCCGGCCGCCGCGGCGGCCGTACTTCCTCGTTCCATGTCTGCCTCCTGGGGCCAGGGTAGGCCAGAACCGCTAGACGCAACGCAACGGTGCGTCTAGTCTAGGCCCATGACACCCACCAACACCCTCGAAGACCCCCGCGTCGCCACCGCCCTCGACCGGATGTTCCGGCACGCCGAGCAGGACGAGGAGACCAGCAAGCGGATCCGGGCGGCGTGGCCCCAGGGCTCCGCGCCCCTCGGCCCGCAGGAGCAGGCCGACGCCAACGCCGAGGTGTACATGCCGATTTCGGCCCAGGGCGGCCGCCTCCTCTACAACCTGATCCGGGCCATCCGCCCCGCCACCGTCGTCGAGTTCGGCACGTCCTTCGGCATCTCCACGCTCCATCTCGCCGCCGCGGTGCGCGACAACGGGACGGGCCGGGTGATCAGTACGGAACTGAGCGCCGCCAAGGCCGCGGCCGCCCGCCGGACGTTCGCCGAGACGGGACTGGACGACCTGATCACCGTCCTCGAAGGAGACGCCCGCGACACCCTCGCCGCAGTCGACGGCTCCGCGGACTTCGTCCTCCTCGACGGCTGGAAGGACCTGTGCCTGCCCGTCCTGCGACTCCTCGAACCCCGCCTCGCGCCCGGCACCCTCGTCGTCGCCGACGACGTCGACCTGGAGGCCCTCGCGCCCTACCTCGACTACGTCCGCGACCCCCGCAACGGCTACCAGAGCGTCACGTTCCCCGTGGAGGACGGAATGGAGATCAGCTGCCGCCTCTAGACCCGTGTGGCGTCGCGATCAGGCGTGGGTATCGCCTTCTTCGTGGGGGCGGGACCCGGCAGGACACTGGTCGTGACGCGTGGGCAACTCACGAATGCCCAGCGCAAGTTCATCGGGCCGCCCCTGCCGATCGGCAGGTACGGCCCGTACCCCGAGTGCTCGCGGGAGCAGAGCAGCTCCGGCCGGGCCGGTGGCGGGGGGAGCGCAGGAAGTCGGCGGGGCCGACTTCTGGTGCAGGAGGCTGGGCGGCGGCGCGGTGATGCGGCCGGTGGCGGCCCAGGACCGGACGGCCGGTCGGGCGGAGGAGCCGAAGGCTTCGGCGAGCAGGACGTGGAGCAGCAGTCCGGCGGCCGTGGCGAACAGGAGGGGGGAGGAGTCACGGTCGTAGCCGGCCCGGTCGATCAAGCGGTGCCTCCGGACGGACGGGACTCCGTCAGGTCGCCGGGGGCGAGGAACCGGCGGACGTCCGAGGCGAGACCGGCCAGCTGTTCCCCGGCCTCCAGCCACGTGGTGACCGAGGCCTCCCAGGAGGCGTCCCGACCGATCCGCGGGCGGACGGTCCAGGTGAGGCCGACGTGGCCCCCCGGGCGGAAGACGGCCCGGAGGGCGAGGCGGTGGGTGTACCAGGTGCGCTCCGCCTCCCAGCCCCGGTAATCGGCGGCCAACTCGTCGAGGAAGTCGGCCGGATGGTCCGGGCCCCAGGCCCAGGCGATGACCGAGTCGAGCCGGGCCCGGAGGCCTTCGGCGTGCAGTTCCACGGCGAAGCCGGTGCCGTGCTCGTCCGGGAAGTGGCGGTCGGTGAGCCTGACCCGGGTGGCCGGGTCGTTGCGGCAGCGGACGTCGACGGCCGGCGCGTCGGTGGGGTCGGTGGGGTCGGTGCGCTGGTCGTTCATCCGCCGGACGATAGGCGGCGCGGTGCCGGAAGTCATCGTGATTTCGGCCCGGCCCGGCCCGGTGCGATCGTGCGGGCGGAGCCGGTCGCCGTCGGCCGACGGCCAGCGGCCCGGAGGGGCGACCTCGGAAAAGGGCGCGCGCCGCTGCGCCCGGCCAGGCGATCATGGCTGCCATGACGGATGCAACCGGAGCGGAGCCGTTGGGCGTGTGCCTCGTGGCCAATGTCGCTCAGGAGACCGGTCACGGCGAAGGCGGGTCGGAGATCCGCGAGGGGCTGCGGCACTTCGCGCCGGGGGCGAAGGTGTGGATCGCGCCGCCAGCCTGGGGCGACGGCGGTGACTGCGTCATCGTGGCCGGACGTCATCGGGGCAACAGCCGTCGTTACGTGCGGATCGTGATCAAGAGTCGGTTCCTGGTGAACTTCCGGGTCCATGCCGTCTACAGCCCGGCGCTGGTGCGTGCGTTGACGGAGGCGGGGCCCGGCGAGGAGAAGGATTTCGGCGCCCGCTTCCTGTGGGACCCGGAGCAGGCGGAGAGCTGGGCGCGATCCCGGAACACGCCGAGGACGGGCTGAGACCGGGCTGAGGCCGGGCTGAGGGCGGCCTGAGGGCGGCGAAGCCGGCGTGCCGGTGGGGCGGCGCGCCGGGAACACCGCTCCGGATCAGCCCGCGAGGTGCTCCAGGAGCAGCGGCACGATCCGCTTGGCGTCGGCCTCAGGCAGCCAGTGGGTGGCGCCCTCCAGCGCAACGAACCGGTACGGGGCGCTGACGTGCTTGGCCGTCAGGTCGGCGGCGTCGCGGCCCAGGGCGCGGTCCTCGGTGCCCCAGACGAAGAGCGTGCGGACGGTGATCTCGCCGGCCGGCACCCGGAGTTCCTCGTTGATCGCCCGGTACCAGTTGAGCCCGGCCGTCAGCACGCCCGGCTCGGTCAGCCGTCGGACGTTGGACTCGGCCTGGTCCGTCGGCAGCGCGCCTCGGTAGATCGCGCGCAGCCTGGCCGCGTCGTCGGCCAGCATGGCCTGCTCGGCCACGTGCTCCGGCAGGCGGAACTCCCTGATGTACTGGGAGCGTTCGCGCTGGTCGCTGTCGTTGTTGAGGGCCTCGTAGAGCGCCTCGGGGTGCGGGGTGGAGAGCACGGTCAGGCTGTGCAGCCGCTCCGGGTGGGTGGAGGCCAGCGCCCAGGCGACGAGGCCGCCCCAGTCGTGGGCGACCAGGTGGAAGCGGGGCGCGTCCAGGGCGTCGGCGAAGCCCAGCGCGTCCGCGACCAGCAGCTCGACGGAGTAGTCCGCGATGTCCGCGGGGCGGGCGTCGGGGGAGTAGCCGCGCTGGTCCACCGCCACCGCGCGGTAGCCGGCCGCGGCCAGCGCGGTCAGCTCGGCACTCCAGCAGTCGGCGAACTCGGGGAACCCGTGCAGCAGCAGCACGAGCTCCCCGTCGGCGGGCCCGGCGGCCAGCCCGTCGAAGGTGTGCCGGCCGACGGTCAGACGGACGGCGCTGGGCAGGGGTGAGGACATGGTCAGCTCCTGTTGGTAGTACGTCAACAGAACGATCACATCACAGGGTTGGGAGGGCGAACGCGGCGGGCTGGTGAGGGCGGCCGCCGACGAGGCGAGGGCACGCGGTGCCCAGTGGCTGCACGTCGACTACGAACCGCACCTGGAGTCCTTCTACGGCCAGTGCGGATTCCGGCCGACCGCCGCCGGGCTCATGCGGCTCTGAACGGGCCGCCTCCGTAGGTCCAACAGGTGCCGTCGTCCGTGGCTGCTGGTGCGGGCAGGCCGCCACGGGCGGACTCGGCGATCCCGGATACGACCCGGTGCGGCACGGCAAGGTCCGTAAGCATGGGTCAGTCCCGGTCAGGCAGGCTCCCCGGCGAACAGGAAGTCGTCGGCGGTGGCATCCATCAGAAGTTCGTCGCAGGGATGACTGGGCGGCCTGAAGCGGTGGATGATCGACGAGGATCGTTGCCATGACCTACGTGATCGAAGCTGCTCGTCCGGGCGACTCCGCGCAGCTGGGGCCGTTGCTGCTGAGGGCTTGGCTGCAGACATACCCCAACCCGGAGGTGGGGATCGACGAGGACTGGATCCGTGAGCATCGCGGCTCGTCAGCTACCACGGAAGGCATCAACCAGTGGCGGGAGTTCATCGAGACAGCGAACCAGGAGCCGGATCTGCTGTTCTGCCGTGTTCTCCGTTCTGAAACCGAGATCGTGGGCGTTCTCTGCGGGCGCCGCGGCGAGGTGGTCACTCTCGGACCGATGTATCTGCTGGAACACGTCCAGGGCCAGGGGCTCGGTGGCCGCATGATGACCGAGTTCCTCACCTGGGCCGGATCCGCACCCATATGCCTATGGGCCACCGACTACAACGACAGCGCGGTCCGCTTCTACCAGCGCCACGGATTCAAGGCCACGGGTGAGCGAGAGCTCTGGCAAGGAAGGCTGCCCAACCTCCGTATGACCCGCGAGGTCGCACCCGGCATCAACAGCTGAGCTACCCGCGTTGGCAGCAACTGCCTCGAAGGCCAGCTGCGGGAGAACCCACACCACGGGCTCGTGGGTGGGGCGAAAACAGACTCGACGGCCCGCCGCCCGAAGGGGCGGCGGGCCGTCCCGTGGACTGCTGCTGCTTCGTGAACATCCACGGTCCTCAAGATCGTCAACTGCTGCTCAAACCGGCAGACAAACGCTACTGCTAGAAGTGAACGAAGCCAGGGCGGTGTGCGGCAGATGGGTTCTGCGGGGCGCGTAGGAAGTCGGGTGGGTCGACTTCCTGTGTTCACGGGTGGGTTGTGTGGGTGGCTTGGGCTTGGGCGCGGTTTCGGCAGTGGGTGAGGGCGGGTTTGAGGCGGGGGTCGGGGGTGGTGGTGAGGAGTTCGCCGGCGGTGGTGAGGGTGGTCCAGTAGTGGGTGGGGTTGCCGGTGGTGGGGTGGGGGTGGGTGGTGGTGAGGGAGA